>JAVBMQ010000078.1:0-43569 GCA_031552335.1 Bacteroidales bacterium
TTCGGTTCAAACCCTGGTTCATCGGAGTCAAACCATCAACCTGAACGCAAGCGGCACGGCAAGTTTTTACGATATGGTTGGGACGGTTTATTCGATTCAAAATACCATTGACAATCAAATTGTTGCACCTGACAAAACGGGAATTTACTTCTTGAAATTTAATGGAAAAATTATAAAAATTGTTGTACGATGAAATATCAAAAAACACATAAACTTCTTTTTGCGCTTTGCTTAATGATTGGTCTTCAATTTTCAATTCATGCGCAAACAACACACAATATTTATTTGAGTGCTGAAGGCGGTTACTCTTCGTTTTTGCTGAAAGATGCACCCGACTTTACTACAAGTAGCGGTTGGGGCAGCGGTTTCGAGGCCGGTTACGAATTGAATGTCAATTCGTTTGTCCTCAAATTGGGTGCAGAATGTACTTTTTTGAACGCAGGTTTGGATCTTGGAGATTTTACCCAGGAGTTTGCTTTAATTGACGATGATAATCCAAATCAGCCATACACAGGTAATTATACTTTCAGCGGTAATTCTGATAGTTATAGTTTTGCCAACCTCAATGTTCCACTGATGGTTGGTTTCCGCGTGCGAAGTTTTTACCTCTTAGCAGGAGGGAAAGTCAGCTTTAATCTATATACACACAGCAAAACCACCACCACCGTACTTTCAACCGGAACGTATCCCGATTTTATAGACGACTTTGAGGATATGCCCAACCACTCTTTTGGGGAAACGAAAGAGGTGCACAAATTTTCCGGGAATTTCCCCGGAAACGCATACTTGTCGGGCGAATTGGGCTTTTACCTGAACGATAAATTGCCAAAAAGAACAAAATATCGCAGGGCACCGTCGGGCAACAAAACAAAATTCCGCATAGCCGCATTTGCTGATTACGGTTTGAAGAACTTGCACGAAAATACAAAAAATGAAAGTTTATTGCTTGACGGAGGAGGCTCTGTATCCCCTTTCCGCCCCTATCTGAATAGTTTTATCCGTTCGGAAAATATGCACGGCAGTAAGATAAATAATCTATTTGTGGGTTTACGGTTTACGGTTTTGTTCAGCTTTGAAAAAGTACAGGACTGTGGTTGCTAATTACAATTTACGATTTTGAAGAATGAAATATTTATTAAAAATTTCGACATTTTTTACGGTTTTGATTTTGTTAAATCAAACCCTTTCGGCGCAAAATAAGCAGTACCTGGATTTGTGGGGCGGAGCCGGTTACAGTCTTGTTTCTCACGACATCGCCAACACGACAACCGCAGGCGGGTTCGGTTACAAAATGGGACTTGGTTATCGTTTTGAACATAATGCCTTAATGTTCCAGCTTGGCGCTGAATTTCAAGGTTTTAATTCGACAACGAAGCTCAATTCGTATGTAGAAGACCAACTTGTGCCCTATCCGTATATTGCCGATTACGATATTACCTATCATTATGCCATAAACGGTTATAAAGAAAAATACAGTCTTGGTTACCTCAATTTTCCGCTGAAATTCGGATTCCGGTTTCTCGAACGCTATTACGCGATGGCAGGAGTGGGTGTAGGTGTCAATTTGTTCGGCAATTATCGTAGTTCGGCTGTGTTCGACATTACTGCTACCGATCCTGCTTTTATAGAAGATTGGCAAGATATGCCCACACACGCTTTGGGTAGCAGAAACCTGAACAACGACGGAAAACTTGATTTCGGTTTAAGCGTTTCGCTCGGATTGGAAGTGGGTGTAATTCTCGACGAATGGATTTACGCCAATCGAATACGCGAGATGAGAAAATCGAAAGATAAAGATGCCCAGTTGCCGCCTTATTCGTTCCGGTTGGGATTATTTCTTGATTATGATCTTATTAACCTTAATCGTTCGGCGGCAGACAAAAAACTGCTCACCGGCTCTGATCAGTATGCGGAATTGAACGGTTTGATGGCCTCTTCATTGGCTGACAATAAACATGTCGGCAGTATGCTGGCCGGCGTAAAATTTACCGTTTCGTTCAAACTGTCGGAATCCAAACGCAAACCCAAACCGCAACTGCCGCCTTTCTGCGTACAGGTCAGCGATTCCGCAAGTAACGAACCGATGGCTGCTTCAGTGATTTTATCGACAGATGAATCCTTCAAGCGGAAAATAGTAAACAAACGTACCAGTGCGCTTACCGGTATTTACTCGCAAAGACTGCGTGCTGGAGACTTTTTCTTGAAAGTATCAGAAAAAGAGTACCGTACATTTACAGATAACATTGCTCATACCGAAACATCCGATACAATTCGTGTTGCGTTGCAAAAAATTCCGTATTTGTATGTGGATGCCATTGATGCGGAAAGCGGATATCCGATCAATGCGGAAATAAAAATCGGCAAATCAGGACATCAACCCTCATTAACCATTGTTACCGACTCGCTCGAAGATATAAAACGCTATGAACTCGAAGAAGGAAGGTATAATTACAGTGCAATGGCGCCCGGGTATGTTTATCTGCAAGATTCATTCGTCCATCAGACGGGCGATACGCTTGTGGTGGTAATGGAAACGATAAAAAAGGATGTGCACATTGTGCTGAATAATTTATTTTTCAAGTGGAACTCTGCCGTTATTGAGCCGGAATCTGAGCCTGTGCTTAACGAGCTGTGTCAATTCATGAATGAAAATCCGGAAATACGCGTACGTATTATCGGACACACAGACAATACAGGATCGACAGCCTACAACGTGAAGCTGTCAATTGCACGCGCCCAATCGGTAGTTAACTGGTTAGTAGAACAAAATATTCCTGCCGACCGATTGGAATATGAAGGCAGAGGCGAAACCGAGCCTGTGGATGACAACAATACCGAAGCAGGTAGAGCTAATAATCGAAGAGTGGTATTTGTCATTCTGTAATTTAGGATCTGCTGGAAAAATGACATCGCATGACCTTTGTATTGTACTATATCCTATTCACTGTCTTAGTCTATATCTGGGCGTATATCTCCTGTCGGAGAACGAAAACAGATATTGAACTGTGGGGAAAGGAATTTGAATAATCTATAAGATAAGCTCCGGCAAAGATTAAGCCGGAGTTTATTTTTTTATTCCTGCAAAATACAAAATTTATATGGGGCCGTTATAAAAAGCATATTTTAACTCGCAGTTAACAGAATGAAGAGAAAAATACATTTCATCAACCTAATATTATTTTTCTGCCTGCATATTACATTATACACTATATCCCCGGGCAACTACGCTTTCCTGGTAACCCTATCATATATAAAAAGAGCTGTTGCTGTAGCTGTACCAATAGTAAATAAAACAATCCACATACTCGACGGATTATATGTATCCCACAATGTATTTGTCAGTTCCTGTGGCGACAAGCTTACCTGACGGGCCACTTCTTCAAAATATTCATTGGAAGAAAGACCGTCGGAAATCTGTAAACCCTTTTCTCCTGCAAACTGTTTAGTAATCGTAACCTTATCCGACATGGCCTGATAAACATTTCCTGAAATGATTCCGGCAAATATATTTCCCAGAAAAACCGGAATAAAAGAATAACCCATATAAAGCGCCTTTTTGTCTTCAGGAGCAATGCGGCCGATATATTCCGTTATTTTAGGTGATCCGGCCATTTCTCCCAATGAAAATACCAGTATGGCAACCATTGTGAAAAACACATTTTGAGAAGACAGAGTCAGCGAAATACCGATTGAGCAGACCAGAAAACCGGTCATCATGGAGTTAAGCGGTTTCCAACGCATCACAATTGTCGACACCATGATCTGCAAGAGAATAATGTAAAGTGCGTCTATATTAACAACAAATTCAGCATCCAGTACACCCGGAGCCGGACTATAATTGCTGCTGATAAAAGGTATATATGTGTCAAAAAAATGATATAATACACTTGTATCTACCCATTGAGAAATAAAAACCGGAAGTGTAAAAAATAACTGATAATACATAGCCCAGAAACCGGTCACAATCAGTAAGAAGATAAAAAAATTAACATCTTTAAAAATACTACCCATATTCCGGAATATTTCACCGAAGGTATGTAATAAAGAACCTTCTTTTTCTATTTCATCACGCGGGGGTTCTTTATAAAAGATGAGCAATAGTAAGTTTAATAAAATGACACCTGCAGAAATATAAAAAATCATAGAAGATTGGCTCTTAAAGAGCAATGTAACCATCGGACCGAAAAAAGCACCGATATTTACCATCATATAAAAAATGCCAAATCCAATAGAAGATGTTTCTTCTGTAGTGGTTTTTGCAACTGTAGCAGAGATAACCGGCTTGAACAAAGCAGCTCCCAATGCCAGGTAAATATACATACAAAATACGGCGGTAAATGAAGATGCCTGCGGGAAAAGAGCAAATGCAGAGGCATAGACGATAAAAGCCAGAATAAGGACTTTCTTATAGCCATAATGGTCGGCAATAGCACCGGTCAATACAGGTAAAAAATAAAGAATCCCAGTTCCTACCCCCATAATTAAACCTTTCTGACTTTGTGAAAATTCCAGTCCGCCCATATCTGATGATCCTGTCAGATAATTAGCAAAAAGTACAAAAAAGCCATACCATGCCCAACGTTCAATTAATTCGATTGTGTTGGCAACCCAAAATGTCCGCGAAAATTTACTGAATATACTCATGATTAATTGAAACTTGAAAATTGTTGATTGTTCTTTTTTCTTAGAGACTTGGGTTTATTGATTGTGTTTTATGCCCTAACCATTCTTTTGCATCTTCCGGCAAATAGGGCGAAAGCTTTTCATATACTGTCTGATGATAGGCGTTCAGCCATTCTATTTCTTCAGGAGTCATCATCTTTTTGATTAGTGGAGTTGTATCAATATAACAAAGGGAAAGCGTTTCGAATGTGTAAAAATTGCCATAACCGGTTGTCATTGCAGGTACTGTTAACATCATATTTTCAGTTCTTATTCCATAAGCATGGTCACGATATATACCTGGTTCATTTGTTACAATCATACCAACACGCATAGTAACAGGGTTTTCCTCTTGCCGGATGCTCTGAGGTCCTTCGTGGACATTCAGATAATGCCCGACCCCATGTCCGGTACCATGCCCGTAATTAATCCCGTGTTCCCACATTGCTTTGCGAGCCAGGATGTCGATTTGAGAGCCTCTGGTTCCTGCCGGAAAAATAGCTTTTGTAAGGCCAATCATTCCTTTGAGTACAAGTGTATAATCTTTTTTCATGTCTTCTGTTAGTGATCCTAATGCTACCGTACGGGTAATATCGGTCGTTCCATCCAGATACTGTCCGCCGGAGTCGATAAGCAGGAATCCTTCGGATTTAACGGTCAGACAATTTTCAGCACCCGGATGATAATGATTGATAGCGGCATTAGCTGCATACCCTGCAATTGTCGAAAAACTTTCACCTGTAAAATATGCTTGTTGGCTTCTGAACTCCTCCAGCTTGAATCCTACATTATACTCCGTTACAATACCTTCTGGAACTGCTTTTTCTAACCACATGAAAAAATGAGTAAGCGCTACTCCGTCGCGGATCATCGCATGACGGAAACCTTCGGCTTCGACTTCGTTTTTTATACTTTTCAACAGGTCGGCCACAGACAATATATCAATTACCCTGTTATGTTCCGTCATTGTATGATACAAATTGTACGAAATACGGCTACTGTCTAAGCAAATCTGTATATTGCATATTCTTTTCAGGAAATCACCAGTTTCTGTGTAATCAGCAATGGTGATTCCTTCATTTTGCAGATGCTCTGCTATTTTAGGAGTAACTTTATCTTTATCGACGAACAGGATCTTTTCGCTGTATGAAATATATGCATGTGATACAACCACAGGATTATAAGGTACATCACGCCCACGTATATTAAACATCCAGGCAATAGTATCTAATGTGCTGACCCAAACAGCATTTCCTCCGTTTTTTTTCGCTTCAGCCAAAACACGTGCAACTTTCTGACTGGCAGTTTCTCCTGCAAATTCCAAAGGATGTACGGATATAGGGGCTTTGGGCAACACCGGACGGTCTTTCCAAATGAGCTCAAACGGGTCATGATCCGGAACAAGTTTGATATTCTTTTCTCCCAGTTTAGATTTTAAAGCAAAAGCATCTTTTGCAGAATAAACATTTCCGTCAATTCCAACGCAATCTTCATCAGCGAGCTCACTCAATAACCAATCGGAAATACTGATTGTCCCGGGAATCCGATCTTTAAACAATATAATTTCGCTTCCGGATAATTCATCAGCTGCCTGAAGAAAATAACGGGAATCGGTCCATAATCCGGCTTTATCCAATGTGATTACCACAGTGCCGGCCGAACCGGTAAATCCGCTGATCCATTTTCTGGACTCCCAATATTCAGGAATATATTCGCTCATATGTGCGTCGGTAGAAGGAACGATAAATGCCTGCATATTTTTGCTCTTCATGAAATCACGAAGTTGGGCAATCCGGTGGTTTGTTTGATTTTCCATGGTTAATGTGTATGTTTATTATTCTCCAAGTTCCTTTGCCGCAATCTCCAACTGCCCATACCATTCTTTCCCAAACTTACGGATCAAAGGTTCTTTTAAGAACTGGTAAACCCTCAATCCGTTTTTACGCCCGCATATCCTGGCTGGTTTACAGACCGACCATTGGTGGTAATTGACCGCTTTAAATTCTTTATACCGGGCCACCCGGATGGGATATAAATGGCAGGATATCGGCTTGTAAAAATCTGTTTTTCCTTCCCTGAAAGCCTTTTCAATAGAACAAATACAAGTGCCGTCTTCCGTATAACAGGTAAAAACACAATCTTTACCATTGACGATAGAGGTTACATATTCTCCATCTTCATCGATATATGCAACTCCTTGTTTTTGAATAATTTCTTTGGCTTCGGGAGATAAATCATCCCAAACTACGGGCAGTACTTTTGTTAATTGAGCAATCTCTTCGTTTTCTATAGGAGCCCCGGATTCTCCTTCCACACAACAAATGCCTTTACATGCTGCCAGATCGCAGCAAAACATTTCTTCGAGAATATCTAAACTGATGATTGTATCGTCTATTTGTAACATGCTGCAAAATTATAAAAAAACGCCTTATCTTTGCAGCTTCATGCAAAAGATTATTGAAGATAAAGAATTAGGTACAATCGTGTTGAGGAAATATCCTCAATCCAGAGCCTATACTATCCGGTTGAAACAGGGAAAAGTCAGTGTTTCGTTGCCTCAGTATGGTACTTATCAAAAGGCAATGGATTTGTTGGAAATCCACCGGCAGAATTTATTGGAAAAAATACAGGAAGTACCACAACAAATAATGTCTGTAGCAGAGGAAAGTCTACTTCGCAGGCAGGCTCATGCTTATTTACCCGGACGATTAAAGCAACTTGCCGATACAAACGGTTTCGTATATACTTCCCTGAAAATCAATAAAAGCCGTGGAAGATGGGGCTCTTGTTCTTCCCGGAAATCAATCAACTTGTCTTTGTATTTAATGAAACTTCCTGCTCATTTAATTGATTATGTTTTACTTCATGAACTTTGCCATACGAAAATAATGAATCATAGTCCTCAGTTCTGGCATTTGTTGGATCAGGTGACGGATGGAAAGGCGAAGTTGTTGCGCAGAGAACTCAAAGCTAAAGCTGCTGGAAAATAAGCACTCAATTTGGCTGGAAATTTTTCTTTCCCCCACCACATTTCTCTTATTTTAAATTATTGAATATTAGTATTTTAAATTGTTATCAACTACTTATCAACAGCCTGTTGATAAAATTTTTTATGTAAAAGTGGGGAAAAGTGGATTAAGTTCGTACCTTTACGTTGTAAAACAGACTTTTAATGGAACGTTTTCTGGGAAATATAGACGCAAAGGCTGATGCAAAAGGACGGGTTTTCGTTCCGGCTGCATTTCGTAAAATCCTGCAAACAGCAGGGGTTTCACGTCTTGTGATGCGTAAAGATATTTACCATGATTGTCTGGTTTTATATCCTGAAAATATCTGGAACCAGGAGTTGGATACTTTGCGGGCTCGCCTGAACCGTTGGGATGAAGCGCAACAAAATCTTTTCCGCCAGTTTGTGCTGGATGCTGAAGTCCTTGAGATGGATGCCAGCGGACGTATACTAATCTCTAAACGGTATATGCAGATAGCAGGAATTTCTTCTGATATCAGATTTGTAGGAATGGACTATACGATCGAAGTTTGGTCAAAAAACAAACTCGACAAACCTCTCATGTCGCCCGACGATTTTAAGAAAGGAATTGCAACCTGGATGGCAACATCTTAAACGACTGTTGTATGAACATTGATTATCATGTTCCGGTTTTATTGAATGAAAGTGTCGATGGTCTGAATATCCGGCCAAACGGTACTTATGTGGATGTGACTTTCGGTGGTGGCGGACATAGCCGGCATATCCTTTCTAAATTGGGACCCGAAGGCAAACTTTACGGTTTTGACCAGGATGAAGATGCTGAGGGCAATATTCCTCAGGATCAGAGATTCATTTTTGTCAGAAGTAATTTTTGTTACCTGACTAATTTTATGGATTGGCATGGAGTGAAGCAAATAGATGGTCTACTGGCTGATCTGGGAGTTTCTTCCCATCATTTTGATGATGAAACCCGGGGGTTTTCTTTCCGTTTTGACGGAGCATTGGATATGCGGATGAACCGGAGAGCCGGGATGACATCTGCAGATGTACTGAACACAGAAACTGAAGAGAACCTCGCAGATATTTTCTTCCTTTACGGAGAATTGAAAAATGCCCGTCAGATTGCCCGTTCGGTGGTTAGGGTCAGGGCAGAAAAACCTTTCCGGACAATCAATGATTTTTTAGAAGTTCTTAAACCTTTCTTCGGACGGGAAAAAGAGAAAAAATATATGGCTCAGGCATTCCAGGCCTTGCGTATCAGGGTAAACGGAGAAATGGAGACCTTGAAAGAAATGCTTTTACAAGCAGGAGAGTTGCTAAGACCGGGAGGACGTCTGGTGGTGATCACTTACCATTCATTGGAAGATCGTCTGGTAAAAAATTATTTTAAGACAGGTAATTTTGAAGGTAAAGTGGAAAAAGATTTCTTTGGAAATGTTTTTACCCCGTTCAGACAGATTGTGAATAAGGTCATTGTTCCTTCGGATGAGGAGATTGAAAGAAATCCCCGTTCCAGAAGTGCAAAATTGAGAATTGTTGAAAAATTAGAAGGAGATGGAAGATCAGACGGCGAATAAAACAGAAGAAAAAAAGACTTCCGGGAAAAAAACAAAAATCAGTATTGCCCACATCCTGGGAGGGGGTATTCTGACGGAAGATTTTATCGTAAAGCAATCTAAATTATTGATAATGATTGCAATACTTTTTGTTTTATTTATCAGCAATCGGTATTCCTGTCTGAAAAAAATGACAGAAATAGAGGATCTGAACAAGAAACTGACGGATATCAAATATGAAAATCTGGTTATTTCCACAGAATTGACCAGTAACAGTCGTCAATCGCAAATTGAAGCTCTGATTGAAAGTAAGGGTCTTAAATTGTCGGGTTCTAAAACGCCGGCATTCGAAATAAAGAAATAGAGGGATGGAGACAAAAGAGAAGAAAAATATACCCAATAAATCTATACGGAGGAATTATTTCATCGTATCGTTATTTTTTGGCCTATTTGCCATTGCTATCCTGGTGAAAGCAAATTATACTTCTTTTGTAGAGGGCCCAACATGGCGTGAACGGGGAAAAACATTAGTGAGAGACAGCATCATCGTTTCGCCTGTCAGAGGAAATATTTATTCCTGCAATGATGAGTTGATGGCTACCAGTGAATATTTGTACCGGATTTATATCGATCTTTGGGCTGACGGATTGGTAAAAGATACTTTATTGCCGAAATATATTGATTCTTTGTCTATTGCGTTATCTAAGAGATTCCCGGAAAAAAACAGGGAACAGTATAGAGCACATCTCCAAAAGGGTTTTAATATCCAGCAACGGGAAAACGAAAAAATCAAGAATAAACAGGCGGTTACTAAGACCCGTGAGTATTTGTTGCTCGACAGAAAATTGAATTATGTGGAGTTATGCGATATTAAAAAGATGCCTCTTTTTTCTAAGGGAAGTAACAAGTCTGGTTTGATTGCCCGTAAATACGTAAAACGCACGAAACCTTACGGTTCCTTGGCTTCCCGTACCATCGGAGATATTTATGGTGATTTCCAAAAAGGTGGAAAAAATGGACTTGAACTGGAATATGATTCTTTATTGAGAGGTTATCCGGGTACGAGTACCCGAAAGAAAGTCAGCGGTCGTTTTATCAATGTAATTAACCAGGAGCCCATTAACGGAATGGATATAGTTTCTACTATCGATATTGCCATCCAGGATATTACCGAAAAGGCTTTGGTTGATAAGTTGAAAGAGATAGATGCAGAGTCGGGAACGGCTGTGGTTATGGAAGTTGCAACCGGACAGGTGAAGGCTATTACCAATATGGGAAGAGTGAGTGAAGGGGTGTGGACGGAAACGAAAAACCATGCTGTAGCAGATGAAACAGAACCTGGTTCTACTTTTAAAGTTGCTTCCATGATGGTGGCCCTTGAAGATGGAGTGATACACCCTTCTGATACGATCGATACGGGAGACGGTGTGTATATATATGCCGGTGCGCGAATGACCGATCATAACTGGAATAAGGGTGGATACGGACGTATTTCTGCTGCTCAGGCTATCTGGTATTCTTCCAATATCGGTGTAGCAAAAATTATCCTGAGGGGGTATGAACATGATCCGAAAAAATATGTGGAAGGTTTACGCAAAATCGGTTTGATGGAGCCCTTGGATCTGGAGATTCCGGGTGCGGGAAAAGTGAAAATAAAATCTCCTGATAATAAAACAAAAAAAGACTATTGGTCTAAAACTACCTTGCCTTGGATGTCTTTCGGATATGAGACGCGGATACCTCCTATTTATACGCTGACATTTTTTAATGCTATTGCTAATGATGGAAAGATGGTCAGGCCTTATTTCGTGAAAGAAATCCGGAACAATGGAGATGTGGAAGTGGAAAATGAACCGGTAGTTGTGAAAAAGCAGATTTGTTCAGAAAATACATTGAAACAAATACAGCAAATGTTGCTCGATGTTATTGAATCAGAGAAGGGTACCGGGAAAAGTGTTTATTCCAGTCATGTCAGGATTGCCGGAAAGACCGGAACTGCCCAGATTTCCCAGGGTACTGCAGGTTATTCGGGAGAGGGCAAAAGTCATCAGGTCGCTTTTTGCGGATATTTTCCGGCAGATAAACCTCAATATTCCTGTATTGTAGTTATCCGTAAGCCTAGAATTGGTTATCCTTCAGGAGGAACGATGTCCGGAGGTGTTTTTAAAAGAATTGCAGAAGAGATCAATGCACGTAACAATCGTTTGAAACCCGGAGATGCTCCGAAAGATTCGATTCCGTTTATTCCAGGAGTGAAAGCCGGTGTCTTTTCTTCCATGAAATATGTGATGAATAAGCTGGATGTTCCTTATAAGGATGAAGTAAACGGAGAATGGGCCTCGGCAGGTCGTCAGTCGGATAAAGTGGATGTTAAGGATCGGAAAGTAATAGATAATCTTGTTCCTGATGTTGTGGGAATGGGCGCCAAAGATGCGGTTTACTTATTAGAAAAGCAGGGTTTGAGGGTTTCCCTCTCAGGAAAAGGTTCCGTAAGAAGTCAATCCCTTACTTCCGGTTCGAGAGTAGTAAAAGGGCAAACCGTTGCATTGGTTTTAAGATAGATAAGATTCATAATAAAAAGAGGTATTGGTATGAGACTGGATGATGTTTTTAAGGTTGTAGACACTCTTCAGGTAATTGGAGATGATACCAAAGTGATTACGGGAATTCATTCCGATTCAAGGAAAATTGCCAGAGATTACCTTTTTGTGGCAGTTCCCGGGACACAGTCGGACGGACATGATTATATTGACAAAGCTCTTGAAAATGGAGCGGGAGTAATTGTGTGCGAGAAGATACCTGAAAAATTACAGGAAAATATTACTTACATCCAGGTGAAAAGCAGTGCGGAGGCTTTAGGTTGTCTGGCTTCGGCATATAATGGTTATCCTTCCCGGAAACTTACTCTGGTTGGGGTGACGGGAACCAATGGAAAAACAACCATTGCTACTTTACTATACCAGACATTCCGTAAATTAGGATACAAAACCGGTTTGTTATCTACAGTCTGCAACTATATCGAAGATCGTGAAGTTGCTGCTACGCATACCACTCCCGATCCGATTGAGCTCAATGGCTTATTGGCAGAAATGGTTGAAGTGGGCTGCACACATGCTTTTATGGAGGTGAGTTCGCATGCTATCGACCAGAAAAGGATTGCTGGTTTGGTCTTCAAAGGAGGAATATTTACCAATCTTACCCGCGATCATTTGGATTACCACCATACATTTGAAGCCTATAGGGATGCAAAAAAAGCATTCTTTGATCAGCTTCCGGCTGATGCATTTGCGTTAACCAATGCGGACGATAAGAATGGGATGTTTATGTTACAAAATACAAAAGCAGGTAAAAAAACATATTCCATACAAACCTTGGCCGATTTCAAAGGAAAAATATTGGAGTCTCATTTCGATGGTACATGTATGACAATCAATGACAAAGAAGTGAATACACAATTTGTCGGGAAATTCAATGCATACAACCTATTGGCAGTATATGGTGCCTCCGTTTTGCTCGGAGAAAATCCGGATGATATTCTCTTAATTATAAGTACTTTGAGATCTGTATCCGGGCGTTTCCAGTCGTTTCGTTCCCCGGATGGTTTCACTGCTATTGTAGACTATGCCCATACCCCGGATGCTCTTACAAATGTCCTGAATGCGATTCATGGAGTATTGGAAGGTTCAGGAAAGGTAATCACGGTAGTGGGTTGCGGCGGTAACCGGGATAAAGGAAAAAGACCGATTATGGCTAAAGAGTCCGTTCGTTTGAGTGATCAGGTAATCCTGACTTCCGATAATCCCCGTTTTGAAGAACCGCAGGATATCCTCAATGATATGATCGCAGGACTGGATGCAACGGAAAAGAAAAAAACACTTTCTATCGTTGACCGGAAAGAGGCCATCCGCACAGCCTGTATGCTTGCCAATACCGGAGATGTTATCCTTATTGCCGGGAAAGGGCATGAAGATTATCAGGATGTAAAAGGAGTGAAGCATCATTTTGATGATAGGGAAATTGTAAAAGAAATCTTTGAAATAAAATAAATAATAATATATATGAATTTTGTATCTAAAGAGAAAAAAGATGAATGGAATATCTCTCCCTTGGTAAGAAATATATCAGGAGTAATTGATCTTCCAACTGATTACGATTATCGAATAGATTATATTTTTTATTTAATAAAAAAATACGAATAAATACAACGCAAATGTATTATAAAACAACATCCATATAATCATAAGTATCAAATAAAAATTATTATGTTATATTATCTCTTCGATTACCTCGATCAACTTGATTTTCCCGGAGCGGGTATGTTCCGGTACATCTCTTTCCGCTCTTCCATGGCGTTGATTTTTTCATTGTTAATATCAACGTTGATTGGACGAAAAATTATCAATAAATTGCAATTGCTGCAAATCGGAGAGATTGTCAGAGATTTGGGGCTCGAAGGACAAATGAGCAAAAAAGGCACTCCTACCATGGGAGGTGTCATTATTATCATTTCTATTTTAGTACCGGTATTGTTGTTTGCCAAACTTACGAATGTCTATATTATTTTAATGATTATTACCACAGTATGGCTTGGAACAATTGGTTTTTTAGATGATTATATCAAAGTATTCAAAAAAGATAAGGAAGGATTGAAAGGCAAATTCAAGATTGTCGGACAAGTAGGATTAGGACTGATTGTGGGCTTGGCTCTTTATTTGAGTCCGGATGTCAAGATCAGGGAAAATGTGGAAATCATGAGAGGAGATGTAATCACAGAAGTGGTACATAGTCCTGAAGTAAAGTCTACAAAAACCACCATCCCCTTCGTAAAAAATAATAATTTTGATTATCGCGATCTGGCTTCTTTTATGGGGAGTCACCGGACAGCAGCTACCTGGATTATTTTTGTAATCATTACCATTTTTATTGTTACAGCAGTTTCTAACGGAGCTAACCTGACAGACGGATTAGATGGTTTGGCTGCCGGTTCTTCCGCTATTATCGGAGTAACCTTAGGAATCTTAGCATATGTTTCGAGTCATCTGGAGTATGCTGCCTATCTAAACATCATGCATATTCCCGGAAGTGGAGAACTGTCGGTTTACGCCAGTGCATTCATCGGGGCTACCATTGGATTTCTTTGGTATAATGCCTTTCCGGCACAAGTTTTTATGGGAGATACAGGCTCTCTGACCTTAGGCGGAATTATTGCCGTGTTTGCTATCCTTATTCATAAGGAGTTGTTACTCCCGATTCTGTGTGGTGTTTTCTTTGTAGAAAGTCTTTCTGTAATTATGCAGGTAACTTATTTCAAATATACAAAGAAAAAAACGGGTGTCGGCAAGCGGATATTCAAAATGACTCCGCTTCATCACCATTTCCAGAAGCCGGGCAATTCGGGAATAGATGCGATTATACAGAAACCCTTACGGGCTATCCCGGAATCTAAAATTGTAGTCAGATTTTGGTTGATAGGAATTATTCTGGCAGTAATAGCAGTAGCGACACTAAAAATGAGATAAGAAATTTGATATTTTTCAGGACACAATTAAACAAATCAAATAAAAAAATATCAAAGAATTCGTTTTAATTCGTTCAATTCGTTCAAATTCGTGTCCAAGGACATGAAAAAAGTTTAAAGATAACAATGAAATCAGAAAAGAAAAGGATAGTCATTCTGGGAGCCGGAGAAAGTGGTGCAGGCGCTGCCGTTCTTGCCCAAAAACAAGGATTTGAAGTCTTTGTCTCAGATATGTCCGCCATCAAAGATAAATACAAAGATTTACTCAACCGTTATGAAATCCCCTGGGAAGAAGGTCGTCATACGGAAAATCTGATATTGCATGCAGATGAAATCATCAAAAGTCCCGGAATTCCCGATAAAGCTCCCATTATCAAAAAACTGAAAGAAAAAGGAATTCCTATCATTTCAGAGATAGAGTTTGCCGGAAGATATACCAACGCAAAAACAATCTGTATCACAGGAAGCAATGGGAAAACAACGACTACCATGCTGATATACCATATCCTGAAAAGTGCAGGTTTGAATGTCGGTTTGGCAGGCAATGTGGGAGATAGCTTTGCTTTGCAAGTCGCAGAGAATCATTACGATTATTATGTCATCGAACTCAGCAGCTTCCAGTTGGATAATATGTACGATTTCAAGGCAGATATCGCTGTCTTGCTGAACATCACACCGGATCACCTGGATCGTTACGATTATCAGATGCAAAACTATGTGGATGCCAAAATGCGTATCCTGCAAAACCAGACTCCGGAAGATGCTTTTATCTATTGGAATGATGATCCCATCGTTTCGGAAGAGCTCAAAAAACGCCGGTCTCAGGCAACATTATATCCTTTTTCAGAAATAAAAAAAGAGGGTATAAAAGCGTATACGGAAAACAAACAAATTATTATAAAAACACCCAAAGGCGATTTCACCATGGAAGAAGATTTATTGGCCCTGACAGGGACTCATAATTTATACAATTCATTGGCTTCAGGTATTGCCTCGAAGCTTTTGGATATTAAAAATGAGGACATCCGTCGTTCCCTCCATGATTTTAACGGAGTGGAACATCGTTTGGAAAAAGTAGCAATGGTAAGAGGAGTGGAATATATCAACGATTCTAAGGCTACAAATGTAAATTCATGTTGGTATGCTCTTCAGAGTATGAAAACCCGGGTGGTTTTGATTCTCGGGGGAACAGATAAGGGAAATGATTATTCAGAGATTGAACAGTTAGTCAAAGAAAAATGTCGTGCATTGATTTTCCTGGGAGTGGATAACAGCAAATTACATGCTTTTTTCGACGGGAAAGTACAAGCCATTGCAGATGCAAACTCTATGCAGGTAGCTGTAGCTCATGCATATCGCTTGGCCCAACACGGAGATACTGTTTTACTATCTCCCTGTTGTGCAAGCTTTGATTTGTTCAAAAATTATGAAGATAGAGGAACACAATTTAAAGAACGAGTAAGAAATTTATGAAATAATGAATTTTATCAACAAAATATTCCGCGGTGACCGGGTAATCTGGATGATTTACCTGTTTTTATGCCTGATCTCCATAGTGGAAGTCTTTAGTGCTACCAGTACATTGGCGTACAAAAGGAATTACTGGGATCCGATTATGCGTCATACCATGTTTCTATTGTTGGGAACAGGTATTGTATTGTTTACCCATAGTTTCCGCCCGAAATATTTTTCAGTTTTGGGTGCGGTTCTTCCGGTTGCGTGGTTATTGTTGATTCTGACTAAGTTCTTTGGTTCTTCCGTCAACAATGCTGATCGCTGGATTTCTATTTTCGGAATATCTTTTCAGCCCTCTGAAATTGCCAAATTAAGTCTTGTTGTGTTTACGGCATTTCTGCTCAGTAAATTACAATACACCCAGAAGGGTATAACATTCAAATGGATTTTGTATGCAGCTGTTCCTACTTGTTGTATCATTCTGATTGATAACTTTTCGACAGCAGCCATGTTGTTTGCTATCGTTTGTTTGATGATGTTTGTAGGACAGGTTCCCTGGAAACAATTGGGAAAATTGATGTTGGCATTAACTGTTGCATCATTGGTATTTGTTTCGTTTTTGATATTTGTTCCGACCGATATGATGAAAAAGATTTTTCCTCGGGGAAATACGTGGAAAGAGCGGATTGAGGATTACTCCCAAAAGCATGAACAGGTAGCCGAAACCAAATTTAATTTTGATGATAATTACCAGGTTTCCCATGCCAAAGTGGCTATTGCCAGAGGAGGCTTGCTTGGGGTGATGCCGGGTAACAGCCAGCAACGGGATTATCTTCCGCAAGCTTATTCCGACTTTATATATGCGATTATTATCGAGGAGTTGGGTTTGGTCGGAGGTATTACTGTGCTTTTTTTGTATGTTATTTTCTTTATCCGGTCAGGAATAATTGCCAGTCGTTGCGAACGGCTTTTCCCAAAATATTTAGTGATGGGTTCGGCCTTGATTTTAGTCACCCAGGCCTTAGCCAATATGGCGGTAGCCGTAAATCTGATACCGGTTACCGGTCAGCCCTTGCCTTTGATCAGTAGGGGAGGAACTTCAACACTGATCACCTGTGTGTATATTGGTATTATATTGAGTGTCAGTAGATTCGATAATCCTAAAGGCATTCAGCGAGAAGAAGAAATATCTGAAGAGATGGATACGGCTGAAGTTGAAAAACTTCTCAATGAAGATTTGAGAATCGAAAATGAAAGCTTGAAACTGGAAAACGAGATTTTGAAAATGGAAAACGAAGGAATAAAAAAGGTATGAAAAAGATCATCATTAGCGGAGGAGGTACCGGGGGACATATTTTTCCTGCCATATCCATAGCCAATGCTTTCAAAGAGAGATTCCCGGATGCGGAGATCCTTTTTGTAGGAGCGGAAGACCGTATGGAAATGGAAAAAGTACCCGCAGCAGGATATAAGATTGTTGGTCTTCCTGTTGCCGGTTTTAACCGCAAAGCTTTCTGGAAGAATATTGCTGTGTTGAGAAAACTTTTGAGGAGCATGCGGATGGCTAAACAAACCATCAAAAATTTTCAACCGGATGTGGCTGTTGGAGTGGGAGGGTATGCCAGCGGCCCGACTCTTCGTGCAGCAGAAAAGGCAGGTATTCCTACCATTTTACAGGAACAGAATTCATATGCGGGAGTTACCAACAAATTACTCTCTAAGAAAGCTGCCAAAATATGCGTTGCTTATCCGGATATGGAAGCTTTTTTCCCAAAAGAAAAGATCGTACTTACCGGAAATCCTGTTCGCCGTGATTTGTTGGAAATGGATGGCAAAAAAGTTGAGGCGATACAATATTTCAAATTGAATCCTGCTAAAAAGACCATTTTGGTATTGGGGGGTAGTCTGGGAGCGCGGACAATCAACCAAAGTATCATTCATGGATTACAACAAATAGCTGCATCTGATGTGCAATTGATCTGGCAAACCGGTAAGTTTTATTATCAGGATGCAGTAAAAGAAATGTCGGCTTATTCTCATGAGAATGTCCATGTGACCGAATTTATTTCCCGGATGGACCTGGCTTATGCTGTTGCCGACCTGATTATATCCCGTGCCGGGGCAGGTTCTATTTCCGAATTTTGTTTATTGAAAAAACCGGTAATATTGGTTCCTTCTCCCAATGTAGCGGAAGACCATCAGACCAAAAATGCCATGGCTTTGGTTAAGCATGATGCTGCGATCTTAGTGCGCGATGCGGATGCCGAAGAGCAACTGATCGGAGTTGTCCTGCAAACAGCCGGAGATGACGTTCGGCTGTCGCAATTGAGTGCACACATATACGAGCTGGCTTTACCGGATGCCGCTAATAAAATTGTAGATGAAATTGTCAAAGTAATAAAATAAGGTTTACATGATTCGTTTATCAAATATAAAGTCAGTCTATTTCGTTGGCGCCGGAGGTATCGGAATGAGCGCTCTGGTACGTTATTTTCTTTCCCAGGGTAAAAAAGTAGGAGGATATGACAAAACAGCTTCTGATCTGACGGAACAACTGAATAAGGAAGGAGCCGAAATTCATTATGAAGATAATGTGGATTTGATTCCTGGAGTATATAAGGATAAACAGCATACATTAGTTGTACTGACACCGGCAGTTCCGTCTACACACTCCGAGTTGACTTATTTCCGCGAACAGGGTTTTGAAATTATGAAACGGGCACAGGTGCTGGGTGAAATTACCAAAGAAAACCGTGGACTGTGTATTGCCGGAACGCATGGGAAGACTACTACATCTTCGCTTACGGCACATTTATTCAAACAATCGTCAGTAGATTGCAATGCTTTCCTTGGAGGTATCCTGAAAAACTATGACAGTAATCTTCTGTTGTCTTCCAAAAGTGATCTGACTGTTATCGAAGCAGATGAATATGACCGTTCTTTTCATTGGTTGACTCCCTGTATGGCTGTGATCACTTCTGCAGATCCTGATCATTTGGATATTTACGGAACCCCGGAAGCTTATGAAGAAAGTTTCAACCATTTTACTTCCCTGATCAGGGAAGGTGGTGTCTTATTGATGCGGAAAGGCATCAAAATACATCCGAGACTGCAGAAGAATGTTCGTCTATATACATATTCCGCATTTGAAGGAGGAGATTTTCATGCAGAGAATGTCCGGATAGGCAACGGAAATATTGTATTTGATTATGTATCTCCGGACGAAGTAATTCGGGATATTCATTTGGGTGTTCCCCTGAAAATCAATATAGAAAACGGGATTGCAGCAATTGCTATTGCTCGCCTCAATGGGGTTTCTCCAGAGGAAATAAAACGGGGAATGGCTTCTTTCCAGGGACCTAAACGGCGTTTTGATTTCCATCTTAAAACAGACAAGATTGTTTTGATAGATGACTATGCCCACCATCCGGAAGAACTGAAAGCAAGTATTTCTTCTGTCAAAGAATTATATCCCAACAAGAAGCTGACTGTGATATTTCAGCCACATTTGTACTCACGGACACATGATTTTTACAAAGAATTTGCCACAAGTCTTTCTTTGGCAGATGAAGTAATCCTGCTGGATATTTATCCGGCACGGGAAGAACCCATACCGGGAGTGACATCCCGGATCATTTTGGATGAAATTACGGCCACCAGTAAACAATTATGTACAAAAGAAGGTTTGATATCTGTCATCCTGAACGAATCTCCTGAAGTAGTGTTAATGGTCGGAGCCGGTGATATAGATCGTTTGGTAGCCCCGGTAAAAGCAATATTGGAAGACAAGACCCATGGTTAAAAAGATATTTTACATATTGTCTGCCGTTTTGTTGTTGGCTTATATTCTTTTCGGTATTTTTTCTCCGAAAGAACAATTTGACAAAATACCTTGCAAAGAGGTGCAAATAGTTATTGCCGATACATTAGACAGGCATTTTATCTCCGACAAAGAGATCAGTTCTATGATCCGGAATGCTGGTCTTTATCCTAAGGGAAAGAAAATGAGTGAGATCAATACGGATCTGATAGAAAAAAAGATAGAAGAAAATAAACTGATAAAAGATGCTCAGGCATATAAAACCCAATCAGGAATCGTCAAGATAGAAATTACCCAGAAAATACCGGTAATGAGGGTAATGGGCACATCAGGAGATTATTATATTGATAACGAAGGCGGAATAATGCCTGTGGTGAGTAATTTTGCTGCTTATGTGCCACTTGTAACGGGTTATGCCGACAAAGAATTTGCCAAAAAAAACCTGTTTCATTTAGCTGATTATTTACAGAAAAACAAATTCTGGGATGCGCAGATTGAACAAATTTATGTTTATCCCAACAAAGATATAGAATTGACTCCACGGGTGGGTAATCACCAGATACTGTTAGGTTCATTAGATGGTTTTGAGGAAAAATTAGATAACCTCAGATTATTTTATGAACAAGCCTTGGATAAGGTAGGTTGGAATCGTTATTCAAAAATCAATTTAAAATTCAAAAATCAAATCGTATGCACGAAAAACTGATTGCCGCAATAGATTTTGGTACATCAAAAATTGTTTTGATGGTAGGGAAGAAAAATGCCTTAGGCCTTCTTTCCGTGGTTGCTGTAGAAACGATAGATAGCAGTACTTGTGTCCGCAGGGGATGTATATCCAACCTGGATGAGGCTGCTGCCAAAGTGAAAACTTTGGTGGATTCTGTCAATAAAAAGATTCATCCGAAAATTGATAAGGTATATGTTGGTCTGGGAGGGCAATCTGTTTGTTCGCAGGAACATACCATTTCCCGTAAACTGTTGCCCGAGTCCATTGTTAATAAGACATTGCTTGATTCTATTGCAGAAGAATGCCTGAATTATGAGCCGGATTTATCAGCTTTATTAGATGCTATATACCCTGAATATTATCTGGATGGCAGGGTGGAACAAAACCCGCAGGGTGTACAGTGTACGGAAATCGAGGCTAAATATCAGTTGATTACGGGAAGACCCAGCATCAAAAGAGATATTACCAAAATTTTGCATGAGAAAGTCGGTGTTACCATTGCCGGATATATTGTCTCATCTGAAGCTACGGCAGCAGCTGTGCTTGCTCCTGCGGAGAAAGATTTGGGTTGTGCTTTGGTAGATATCGGTGCGGGAATCACAACTTTGTCTATTTATAAGGGTAAGTTACTCAAATATATGGTTACCATTCCTTTGGGAAGCGATTTAATCACCAAAGATCTTTGTTCCCTGGGTATATTAAGGGAAGAAGCCGAAGCCTTCAAAAAAGAACACGGACAGGCAATTGCCGGAGATGAAGATGAAAATCGTAAGGAAGAATTATTTACTTCGAAGAATGTAGATTCCCTGCAATTGAACAGGATCATTGAAGCCCGGATGGATGAAATTTTAGCCAATGTGATTGCCCAGATTGAACAATCCGGACAGGAAAAGTCATTGGCATCCGGAATAATTGTTACCGGAGGAGGTGCAAACCTGAAGAAATTTCTCGAATCACTCAAAGATAAAATCAACTGCGATATACGGGTTGCGTTTACGCAAAAGGCAGTACTTGCAGAAGAAACAGAAATTACCAGAAATACTGCTTATACCTGCGCTACAGGTATGTTGGTATTGGGAGAGAAAAGTTGCGAGAAAGAAATCCCTGTACCACAGGAACCTGTACGTGTCAATCTTTTTGATGATATGGATTTCGGAGAAACAAAAATTCCTCTATCCGAAACAAGAAAGCCTAAAGAACCGGAAGTAAAGAAACCGGCAGAGAAGAAAGAAAAACCGGAAGGCCGGGGTCTTTTCCGCAGGATAGGGAAGGGAATCGATGGAATTTCCAAATCCCTTTTTGATGATACTGAAGAATAAAAAATAAACAATCATATGGAAGATAGTATTTTACAATTTGATTATCCCACATTGAAACCTTCTATCATCAAAGTGATAGGAGTGGGAGGTGGCGGTGGAAATGCCGTAACTCATATGTACCGGGAAGGTATCCATGATGTTACTTTTGTACTTTGTAATACGGATAACCAAGCTTTACTCTCAAGTCCGGTTCCCCTGAAAGTCCAATTGGGTAAACACCTGACGGAGGGATTAGGCGCCGGAAATAAACCGCAAATTGCCAAACAAGCGGCAGAAGAAAGTATGGATGATCTTCATCGTTTGCTGGATGATGGAACCAAAATGGTATTTATCACAGCGGGTATGGGTGGAGGAACAGGTACCGGCGCTGCTCCGGTTATTGCAAGTGTTGCCAAGGATATGAATATTCTTACGGTTGCGATTGTGACCATTCCTTTCATGTTTGAAGGTGAACCTAAAATTTTGCAGGCTTTGAATGGGGTGGAAGAAATCAGTAAACATGTAGATGCCTTATTGGTGGTCAATAACGAACGTCTGCGTGATATTTATCATGACCTGACCATGCCCAATGCTTTCAAGAAGGCAGATGATACATTGACCATTGCTGCAAAAAGTATTGCCGAAATCATTACGCTTCCGGGTTATGTGAACCTCGACTTTGCTGATGTCAATACCATCCTGAAAGATGGTGGGGTTGCGATTATGAGTAGTGGAATGGCATCTGGTGTGGGTCGCGTCTCCAAGGCGATAGAAGATGCTTTACATTCTCCGTTATTGAACAACAATGATGTTTTCAGCGCTAAAAAGATATTGTTGAATGTGGTTGCCAGTGAAGAATCGCCTTTGATGATGGAAGAAATGGATTATATCCATGACTTCATGGCAAAATTTAACAGGAATATCCAGGTGATCTGGGGTGCTGCTACTGACAATGAATTGGAAGACCGGGTAAAAGTGACTATTCTTGCTACAGGTTTCGGAGTTGACAATATTCCTTTCATGGATAGGAAGATAATGCTTGAAGATCAGAAGTCAATTGAAGAAAAACTCCGTAAAAAAGCTGAAGAAGAAGAAAAGGCCCGCTGTGATGCAGAACTGATAAAGAAATATTACGGGAAAGCTGCCACACGTTATATAGGACAGGCTACAAGGCCTAAACCCATTATTTTAAGTACAGACCAGTTAGATGATGATAAGATCATCGAACTGATCATTGAACATCCTGCATATAAAAGAGACCCCCTTTTGGTCAGCCAATTGATGACTGAGACATTGGAGAGGCGCAAAGCTAATCAGATTGATGAGTATTGAACCGGAAGAAATTCCGTAATCATCAGGAATGATTATTCGCATGTTTCTCCCCAGGGTCGAAGGCCTTTGAGCAATAGCATAGGCCGGAGGTCTATGAAGAAACATGAGAAAATTGTTTTATCTGAATACTGTAACCAGCAGAGTGGCAACGGAAACCAACACAGAGACTACAGAAATGGTCAGGTTTTCTGTTGACCCGATACTGGAACTGTTTCCTTTGGCTTTGTTGGGTTCTACATATATTACATCATTTTGCTGCAGGTAGAAATAGGGAGATAAAACCAGATTTTTATCCTGCAGATTCAAACGGACGTATTCGTTAGTACCATCGGCATGTTCCCTTTTCAGCAATACATTATCCCTTCTTCCGTAAATGGTAAGATCACTGGCCATAGCTAATGCTTCAAACAAGTTTACATGTTCGGTAGGGAAGGCATAAACACCCGGTTTCTGTACTTCTCCGAGTACAGAGACTTTGTAATTGGTAAATCGTACGGTTACAATAGGCATTTCAGTGATATATTTGGGAAATATACCATTTTGGATAATTTCTTCCAACTCAGATACTGTTTTTCCTCCTGCCTGAATCTTTCCTAATACCGGAAAATTGATCATTTCATCTTTTCCAACAATGTATGTTTGCATTCCTACTGTTTGGTTAGCGCTGCTAATTCCGAGTGATTCGTTTATCATAGGAACCAATGGCATGTTGAAGGGAGCAGCAACTACAGGATTAACAGTATTAACAGTAATCGTTAACCAGTCATTCGGCAAAATTTTAGGTGCAAGTGGTTTTACCTGTGCCAGTTGTTCCGGAGAAAGATCTTCAACTCCTTTCAGGTATCCTACATTTTTATAAGAATTACAAGAGGCAAGTAACAATGCCATTAAAACAAAAGAAAAAGACAGAATTTTGCCATTCATGATTAAATAGTTTAAATTTATTGCTTTGATAACCTGATAACGGTTAAAATGATTGAATATTGTGATTGGAAGTGGCTTTTTTATATACATCTAATATCTGTTGACTGATATTTTCCCAATAATAAGGTTTCATATTGTATGATATATTTTGCTTTCCTCTACTTATTTTTGTTTTTAACTTTGCTGACAATTCTTTGGCTTCTCCTGTCTTGAAATAATTCTCCTGTGGCAGGTTTACCGCTAAATTTGCAGGGATATCGCTTACCAATACATCTAAGTTATAACTCATGGCTTCGAGTAAGGAAATCGGTAAACCTTCGTGGTAAGAAGGTAATACAAACGAGTGCGCATGTGTCAGCAGTTCCTGTAATCCTGCACCAGAAATAAAACCAGTCAGTACTACATGATGTTCTTGTGCAAGTTTTTTCAACTCTTTGGAATAGGTATCTTCATGATCTGCATCGCCTGCAATGACTAACCGGAAAGGATTGTCTTTGATTTCAGAAAACGCTTTGACCAGCAGGTCGAATCCTTTTTCAGGGACAAATCTGCCCATGGCAAAAATATATTTTTCTTTTTGTAGACCAAGACTTTCTATGTATGCAGAAGAGGATATTCTGACCGGTTCCGGTACACCATTGAAAATCAGGTGTGCATCCATCCGGTGGTATTTTTTTTGGATAATTTCGTTGATAACCGTTGAAATCACGATGACTTCATTGGCATAAGTAACACCCCATTTTTCTCCTGATTTCAAGGAAAATCGAGCGATCTTTCCCCATTTTTGGCGGTCGTAATCAGTACCATGATGTGTCATCACTACTTTTAACCCTAATAAACGCGCAAATGGTACAACTAATGAAGGGCCTATGGCATGGATATGAAGAATATCTGCTTTGAGCCGCTTGGCTTTGATAACTGCCAGGAAAGAATGAACAATGGCTTCCAGGCTCTTTTTCCTGGGAGCATAAATGTCCAGAAGTTTAACTCCTTTATATGACGGTATTTTATTTTCAGGAGTAACATAACAGGAACGTCTGATCAGGATTACTTCGTGCCCTGCAGTAACTATATGAGGATATAATTCCTGACAGTGAGTCTCTACTCCTCCCTGGATATGGGGGATTCCTCTTGTTCCTGTGACAACTATCCGCATGTCATTCTTCCACTAATGGCAAATTTTCTTTTGTTTCTTCTGAAAAATCAGGGGTACAACGTGAAAAATCCAGGTCACCCTGCCGGGAATCCTGTCCTACATTATAGTAAGGGAAAATATTGGTGCAAATAGGTTTGCCTACCATACTTCTGAATTTATTTTTCATCACCCACATAGCGGGATGTTTGATGTATTTATTCATAACAGGCGATGCTGTACCTACCATCCAGCAGTTTTTCGGACAGGAACGAACTTGTGTGCGCACTTTGTTGGCTTGTTCACTATTCCATAATTCCTCGAAACTGTTATAATTCCGGATATTTCCCATACTTTCTTTCCATACCTCTTTTTGCAAACCGTTGCAGGGATAAACATCTCCGTATGGTTCCACAAAAAAGCTTCCGGTACCGGCTTCGCAGGGCAACATTCTTTTTCCACCCTGGATATAATTGATAAGTCCTAAGTTAAAAAAAGCACGGAACCATGATTTCGGACGTTTTTCCTGCAATAACAGTTCAATTAGTTTACCAAAATCTTCGCAAACTTTTTCTTTGTTGGTAACTATATTGTCTGACTTATGAAAATAATACGAATTATGAAAAGTAGCCGTAGCAAATTCCATTTTCAGCGCTTTGGAAAGCTGATACAAGGCAAGCATATCTTCGGAGTTATTGTTGGATACCGTACAGCCGAAACCAATATCTTTAACACCCATCTCGCGTAATGTGAGAAGCGCTTTTAATCCTCTGTCAAATCCGCCGTTCCGGCCTCTTAACTCATCGTTTTTCTGCGAAAGTCCTTCGATACTGATACGTAAGCCTATCTTAGGATATTTTTTAGCCAACTCAATGATTTTATCATAATGGTATCCGGAAGAGGAGATCACAACCCTTGGCGCCTTTTCAAAACATACGGCGACAATATCCTCCAGATCCTTTCGCTGGAAAGGTTCACCTCCTGTCAGGTTGATGAACTTTAATTTAGGAAGTTTTTCTAATTCTTTGGGTTGTATTTCTTTGTTTACATCCGTAGGATATTCCCATATATTACACATCTTACAACGCATCTGACAGCGGTAAGTTGTGATGATGGAAGCATCAGTAGGAAGTAGAATTTTTTGCATACGATCTTACTTTGATTACAGAAATAACGTTAAAGATTGTGGAATATTGTTCTTGTGCCTAAGGAAAATAATAGTTTGTTATTATTTGAAACAAACATTCAGAATATTTATCAGGTTATTGAAGTAAACGTCTGTGGAATATTCAGATTCTATGTGCTGGTGCAGGTTATTTCCCAGACGTTGCTTTTCTTCCGGATGTTCTGATAGATATGTGATCTTGTCCAGAAAATTTTGAGTATCTCCAAGTTGGACTAAATACCCTGTTTTATTTTCTGAAATATAATTTCTGGTTGATGGAGTAGCTGTTGCAATGACTGGTTTTTTTAATACACTGGCATCTACTATCACTAATAATCCGCATGGCAGAGTCGATTTTAGTGGAAGCAGAATAATAGAAGCTTCTGCCATGTATCTGGAGAAAATCTGATAATCTACATCATAATGCATCTCGACATTTTCGGGGATAGTCCATTGGGGGCTAAAGAATTTTTTGCGCGCGATACCAATAAATTTTATTTCCGGCAATAATGTTGCTATATCAAGATATAACTTCCAGTCTCTTTGTGCTTCTCCTCCGCAAAAGATATAACCTTTATCTTTAATTTCCAGCTTGTTGATATCTAATTTGTTTTCCAAAGGATCATGCAGTATGTGAAAATTAGAAACCGGAACATGAAAACGATCCGCATTGATAAAAATATAATCTGCATCATTGATAGTTGTATGGAAATCCGGTTGATTCATAGCATAATGAAAAATAGAAGCTCTGATTTTTGAAAGAAATCCTGCAGAAGAATGTGCGATCAGGTTTAAGGCTAGAATTTTTCTTTTTCTGTTGAATAAACGATTGATGAACCCTACGCCTATGGCAGGTGTAAAAATCCATGTAATCAGTATATCTCCTTTTTTGGATTGACGAAAGGCTCTAGTTGCTTGTATGAGGTATTTAAAGTAAAGTAAAATGATTCTGAACTTAACGGTCCTGTCTTTGAGTGTATAATTGGGTATATCTATTACATGAAGAAGAATCCCTGCTTCATTGAATTTTTTTATCAGAAAAAAGTTAGGATCATATTTTCGGTCGATCAACAAGAAGATTTGTTGTTTTTGAGTATTCATTATAAGGGAGCATTAGTTTTCGTCTAATATTTTGAAATACTTATCGGCAGTAGCTTCCCAGGAAAATTTATTGGCAATATCAATAAGCTTTTCTTTTTGTATGTTATCTACCTGAGCTAATTTTTCGTTGATTAATTGATCATTTCCTATTTCAGACTCTGATATTTTAATATCCATACCCGATGAAAGTTCGCTGTTTACCTCATTATCCCGATTAGTTATTACCGGACATCCCCGGAGAAATGCTTCCAGCACCGGAAAACCAAAGCCTTCGAATTGTGAAAAGAAAATAGTAGCCCATGCATTGGTATATAGGCTGTCTAAAGTTTCATCATCTACATATCCTAAGTATTCTATCCCTTTGATACCCGCTGTGTATTGAATAAATTTATTACCGGATTCTTCACAAAATTTATTAGTGCTTCCTACTATTTTCAAGGTATATTCCGGATGATTTTTTTGCCAGGATAAAAATATCTTTACGGCCTCATATAATTTTTTTCCTTCGGGGTCAACTCTTCCTACAATAAGAAAATATGGATTTTCGTTTTCCTTTTTTACAGCAGAAGCTTGGTCCTTTTTTTTGATTGTGATTCCGCTGTGGATAACGGACAATCGTTTGTCGTTTTCCATCTCCGGAAAATTACGACACACTTGTTGTTTGACAAAATTGGAAATTACAATAATTTTTTCTCCATATTTCATCACCTGATTGATCATTTTTTTTCGAAAGAAGGTACGTATTCTTCCGAATTTACTTTCAAATTCAAATTCATTCAGGTCATGTACAATACATGTTGCTTGTTTGATCTCCCGTGCTACAATCGAATCGGCCATAAATAACACAGAATCTGAAAATTTTACTATTTTGAGATGTGAGAAGATATATAAAAAGTAGAACTTTGAAAACAATGAACGGTTGATTAGTCGAGGTTGGACAATATTTACATGATCCATATACAAAGAAGGAGAATTGCTCAAAACGGTTTTGTTTGTCACTAAATTTACAAAATAGCTATTGTTTAACAGCTTGGGTATTAATACCTCAAGTAGTTTTTCCATAAATACCCCGACCCCCAGTTTAGGTCCGAAATAACAAGCTACAATAGTAATTGTCCTTTTGTTTTGTCTTTTTAATGACATGTCCGATCTTGATTCTAAACGACAAAGGTAAGATTTTTTATTTTTACATGCAACCTTGGAAGTGCCTATTCATTGGTTCATGTTATCTTAGATTTCCGGTAGAATTATTTATTTGTTTCTCCTTCAATAATTCATTAAAAAGATTCTCCCATTCTTTCATGATAACACCAGGGGAGAATCGTTTGATATTTTCTTTTGCTTTTTTCCCCATTCCTATCCGTAAATTAGTTTCCGACATCAGTAACATGATTTTATTTGCCAATTCACTGATATTGCCATTGGGGACAATAAAACCATCTTCCCCGTCTGTAATAATTTCGGATGGGCCGTGGGGACAGTTAAAAGAAACACAAGGTAAGCCGCACAACATGGCCTCTGTTAAAACCATTCCAAATCCTTCATATCGGGAACTCATTACATATATTGAATTTTCCAGATATTTATCAATGATATTTTTTACAGGAGAGTTAACCTTTATAATATTTTCCAGTTTCTTTTTCTGAATTAACTCTGTTAACTCTTCAAGATCATCCCCTGTTCCGAAAATATCCAAATGCCAGTCCGGAAAATTTTGATGTATAATACCCCAGGATTCTATCAATAAATCAAATCCTTTTTGAAAAACAAGTCTGCCGACACAGATCACTTTCTTTGAGGTAAGTGGAGCAGATACTTCTGTAGAGAAAGGAGATACATTGTAAATTTGTCTGATATTAGAGTAATGCTTCCAATCTTTCATATCTTCTTTTGTCAGCACAACAAATCGTTCATATTTTTTTATATACCAGTGCTTCCTCTTTTCTCCAATAATTAATGCGATCCTTTGTAATAATGGATCCTTTTTATGCTTACCGCTAATTACACTATGATCTTTGGCAAAATGTATTTCTGCAATTTTTTTACTTCCATCGTTGATTCCGGGAAGCAAAGTAAATTCGTGAGTATAGGTTGAAATAACAATATCTGCTTGTTGTTTATGGAGAATCTCAGCCAGTTTTTGTTTGTGTTCTTTTCGTTTCTTTCTCTGTTTGATGATGCGTTTATATAACGGAAGAGTTGACAGTTCATCATAATTGATCCCTAAATCGAAGAATTTGATTTTTTTTGAAAAAGGATAATAATTTTCTCTGCCTTTCTGGTTAGTGGTAATGATACTAACATCATGTCCCAATACATCAGTCAGGTAATTGGCTTTACAGGAAATGATACGTTCCATTCCTCCGGTACTGGCACAATCTATGATGCAATAAATAATTTTCATGGGCTTGATTTTTTCAAAAATCCAATTTTTCATACAAATGTATATAATATTTTTATTTATGGAAATTGTTTTACCTTTGTTCCGGCTTTTTTATGTCATTATAAAAAATAGCACATGATTCATGGAAAAGAAAGAAAAGACTAAAAAATATACTTTTAAAAATATTGTATTTCATTTTTTTTGATTAATAGAAAAGAGAACACCAAGAAATGGTAAAGTCGCATTTATTTTGAACCAAATACCAAAAAATGGTAAAGTATTTGATATAGGATGCGGAAACGGCAGCCCTTATTTCATGAAAAAAAACTTGCCGGGCATATATTATGTCGGATTAGATGTGGGTGATTATAACCAATCTGTAGATCCGACAACATATGCGGATGAGCTTATTTATGTGAAATCCTGTGACTTCCGAACTGCAATTGAGAAATATGAAGATGAATTTGATACAGTCATCAGTACCCATAATTTAGAACATTGTGACGATTATAAGGGTGTACTTCTTGCCATGATCAATGCATTAAAAAAAGGAGGCCTTTTGTATCTTCCATTTCCTTGTGAAGAAAGCGTCTCTTTTCCAAGTAGAAAAGGTACTTTGAATTTTTATGATGATTCCACTCATCAAAATGTTATTCCGTATTTGCCAACTCTTCAAACGATAAAGGAAAGTGGAGCCAATATTGTTTTTAAGAGAAAGAGATTTCGGCCGTTTATCCCATTTGTTATCGGGCTATTTTATGAACCGTGGGGTAGCTTGACTAAAACTCTGTGTTCTGTTATGAAAGGGACATGGGCTTTGTATGGGTTTGAAACAGTCATTATTGTGAAGAAGAAATAAAGTTTCGACATCCTTCTTTTTTTTGTTTATAACTTGCCTGTTAGAATAGTTGTATCAGACAATATCCTGCAATCCAAATACACACTATCAGTTTGAGTCCTATCCCAAACAGGAAACCGATGAAAGCCCCGAAAGCAGCTTTGAGAGAGTGCTTTTCGCTATTTCCGACTAACAATTCACCAATGAATGCTCCGAGAAAAGGTCCTAAAATAATACCGACCGGAGAAAAGAACAATCCGGCAAATAAACCGATAGTAGTGCCCCAAATTCCGGCTTTGGTGCCACCAAACTTTTTGGTACCCCACACCGGGATTATATAATCGAGGATGGTAATAATGATGACAATGGAAGCGAAAACAACTATCCAGGTCCAGGTGATGTCGGCTCCAAAACGACTGAGTTTGAGAAGTAGTAATCCCGCCCAACTGATGGTTGGACCCGGCAATGTAGGGACGATACTGCCGATAAATCCAATGATCAGGCAGATGAAAATCAATATGAGTAAGAAAATATCCATTTTAATATGTCTATGATTTCTTTTGTTGAGATCACAAATGTAGTGATTTTTTCAATTTTCATCTCTCTTTGATGTCCATTAGGTCATGGATGTTTCAGATTATACATAATTTGTAAAGTGTTTTTTGATTCAGCCGGACAAGGGAAGATAATTTATGGATTGCCAGATTCAGAACTAAATATTCGCCAAATAAAGAAGTAAATATTCGCCAAATAAGGAAGTAGAAATTTGCCAAATACAGAAGTTATATATATATTTGCATTTTAAAGTGTTGTATATGAGCAAAGATAATTATGCAAAAAGAATATGTGATTTCGAGCTTCAAGATGCGCTTGATACTATGGGTGCTGTACTTATTGAAGGTGCAAAATGGTGTGGAAAAACAAGTACAGCCGCAAATGTAGCACGAAGCACACTATTTATGCAAGATCCTGACAAGGCGCGTTCCTATCAGGAAATGGCAGATACAAAGCCCTCTTTGTTATTAGCAGGTGAAAGTCCGCGCCTGATTGACGAATGGCAAATGTCGCCGGTTCTTTGGGATGCAGTACGTTTTGAAGTGGATAAACGAGGTTTGACAGGACAATTTATTTTAACAGGGTCTGCTGTGCCTGCCGATAACGTAACTGCTCATACAGGCACAGGGCGTTTTGCCAGAATATTGATGCGTCCAATGAGTTTGTTCGAATCGAAAGAATCAAATGGTACTGTTTCTCTTGCCGATCTGTTCGAGGAAGAACATGAAATAGAAGGAATATCTGATTTAAGCATAGAGCAGATAGCATTTGCATTATGCAGAGGTGGTTTTCCTGCCACAATCAATAAGCCTGATACCACTGCTTTGCGTATGTCTATTGATTATGTAGATGCAATTATCAATCAAGATATTTCACGGGTAGATGGCGTAGAAAAAAATCCAAACCGAGTTAGATTGCTTTTACGATCGTTAGCCCGAAATATAGCAACAATGGCATCTGCACAAACCATATTAGAGGATGTGGAAAGTACGGAAACAAGCATTTCGGACAAAACCTTTTTAGTATACCACAATGCTTTACGACGTATTTTTGTAGTGGAAGATATACCTGCATGGTCGCCTTCGCTGCGTTCTAAAACAGCCATACGGACTTCTCCCAAACGCCATTTTGTTGACCCTTCGATTGCTGCGGCTGTTATGCGAATCAATCCGGCAGCGGTGTTGCAGGATTTTGAATATTTTGGTTTCCTGTTTGAAGCGTTATGTGCCCGCGATATTCGTATTTACGCACAACGGAATGATGGAGATGTGTTTCATTACCGAGATAAAAGCGGACTGGAAGCAGATATGATTGTTCAATTGCATGATGGCCGTTGGGGTGCAATAGAAGTAAAATTAGGAAATAAACAAATCGAACAAGCAGCAAATAATCTATTGAAATTGAAAGAAAAGATTAACACAGATAAAATGCGTGAACCTTCATTTTTGCTCGTATTAACCGGAGGACAATTTGCTTATCGAAGAAAAGATGGTGTTTTAGTTGTCCCGATTGGATGTTTAAAAAATTGATTACTGCATAACGACCGAATTACAAATTCGGCCGAACGGAGGATAAAGATAATTATTAACTGATTTTAAGAGACAATAGTGTAATTGCTTAAAAAATTGTTTATTTCCAAAATTTCAAATTTTAATTCAATGTTTCATTATGGAGTTAAATACTCCGGTTTATCAACGACCGAATTACAAATTCGGCCGAACGGAGGTTTTCGTAGCACGAAAACAGTATCTTGCAAATATCTAATAATATTCAATTTCCCTTTTTACTTTCATATGTAACTGTCTTCCCTTTTCTTCCCAATTTAAATAGATTTTATGTTCCGTCCAGTTACCTTGCTCGTCATATTTATAATCAACATAATCATATTCTTCGGAATGTCTGCTGGGATAATTTTTTGTATCATTCCAAGTCACATGAGTAACCGTCTTTCGCTTCCTCTTTGTCAGAAATCCAAAGTCATTGTACAAACGAGTTTCCTCAATAGTATCTATAAAATCTGAATCTTGATTTTTTTTCTCAATATACCTTCCCTTTTCATTATTACTTCCTTCAAGATATCGAATAAAAAACTGTATTGATGATTTAGGATGTTTGACAAGATATTGAGTTGGTAGGTTATCATTGTTATAAACAATGTTATCGCAACTTCCCCAAAACTCTCCGTCTCGCAGTTCTAATTGACTTATGATTCGTCCTTTATCATCATATTCATATTTATAAATGTATTGATGCGAATAATCATTATTTTCATAAATATGTGAAACCACATTACCAATAGAATCATACACAAAGTATTCTTTATGGGGATTTTTCTTAGAATAATAATTTATTTTAGAGATAATCCTCCCTAAAGAATCATATTCCGAAACCATTTTGGGAGAGCCTGTTGCATGAGGATTATAATTTCGTGTTTCTATTCTCTTTACCTTTCCCTTCAGTAACTCAACTTCTGTCCGTTCCGGAAGTATTTGAGAACATAAACAGACTGGATTCATGATACCGATAATTATTATCAATAGAATTCTTTGCATCTTGTTAAGGTCTTATTGTAAATATATTGATAATTTTACTGTAAGGAATATTTCTAAATCCTCCCGTTGCCGGATCCATTACTCGATACATGACAGTTCGAGTTGCAGTACCACTGATTTTAACAGTTGTTTGCAGATATACACTTTTCACGACCACTGAATGATTTACAGAACCTGAACCAGGGATAGTTACAGCCACTCTTCCTCCATCATTTAATGTTGGCACAATATGTTTAGCTCCCATTTGACTATAACCTTGTACACTATGACCTGCATTTGTAGCATAAGTATCATTCCAAAAACCTACATCACTGAGAGGATCTAAATTAGGGTTTCCTCCTACCCATCCTCTTAAATCTCCCTGAGTTATATCTCCTCCTAATGATTTGTTGATACTTTCACCTGAAGCTGGCAAGCAATTATTGTCTCCCATTTGCCTAACAGAAACCACGTTTACATCAACTGCAAAATCTTTTGTTACAGTGGAACCATCCCAAAATTGTCTTCCATCTCTTACAGCGCTAATTCCACCTGTAATTCCACCAATCAGTGTGCCTGAACCTAAACCTATCGCTCCATAAATACCACCCTGGCCTAATGCATGTCCAAAACTGCCGCCTTGTAGTAAATCATTGCCAAACCCTGTAGTAAAACCACTTGCAAGCCCTGCACCTCCTCCTATTAACGCACCTGAAACAAAACTAGAAGTTGCTGTTGTTGCTGCACTTGTTCCTAAAAATCCTGCTGAGAAACCACCAGAGGTTGTACCTACCACAGGTAACATTGAACTTATCCCTGCTCCTATGCCTGCTCCCAATGCTCCTGCTAATGCGCCAACTCCAAAATAACCTAACCCCTTTGCATTAAATTTAAATCCATTAAACGCCCAATTGAGAGTTCCGCCAATAGTCGCACCAATAATTAAATGTATAAATTCCCCGTCTGGGTCTGTATACTTCAGCGGATTATTCAGGCAATACGAATACCTATTATAATTCAGCCATTTTCCAGGAGCTTGCACATACGGATCAGGACTAAAGAACATGCCTGTCAACGGATCATACACCCGACCATTCATGTTGATCAACTTAAAGGCATCCAAATGCTCATGCATCGTATATCCCCGATTCACTACAAAAGCTGCTCTTGCATCGGCCAGAGTCCAATTAGCAGGATTACGCCTATTACCCCAGGGATCAAAAACATATTTCTCTTTTATTGTTCCCGACGGGAGTGTTAACGCCACCAAAGATCCCTGATAATCAGTATAGGCATAATACAAAGTATCTCCGCCTTGCGTATTACTAACATAAATGGCAACCAATCCATCCCCTCCACTGAGGTAATGAAGTTTGCGGGTATTACTTCCATTGATTTCTTCTTCATACCCTCCTAAATAATAACGGGTCAGAGTGCCATTTGTTGCTGTTTGAACAGTTTTTATTCGTTGTTCATCTACTCCATAGGAAATATTCAGGGTATTAGTCCCTTCCGTTATACTTTTGACTTTTTTGAAATCGGTATATGTAATATTTTGATCTGTGGATGGAATGAGTCCGGGCTGTCCACTGATAGAGGTGAGAGTATGTGGCTTTCCATTCTCCCCATAGTTCATACTATAGCTTCCCAAATCACTTTTCTTTGCAATATTGCCTGTTGAAGCATCAAATGATATGGAATTGTTTTTCTGGGTAACGCCATTGAGGCTGATATTCCAATTTGTCAAACGGTTCATGGAGTCATATATAAATGATTCTTTGTAACCGGTTAAGCCATCTTGTCGGTAATCCAGATTCCCTTTAGTATTAAATCCATATGACATATTAATGATTCCTGAACAAAGAATAGAAGATGGTAGTCCCTTGGAATCAAAACCAAATGTTGTTTCTTTTCCTCCTTTTGCTGTTTTTGTTAATTGTCCTTTGGCATTACTTTCCAAAGCTTTCCAAATACTTGAGTTATTTCTATCAATAGTTTCAGTCAGATACCCATATTTGTCATAACGATTGATTGTATAGTAACCACTTGGATAGGTTTCTTTTTTGATCCTGCCTAATTCGTCGTATTCTGTACCGGTTTCAAATGTTTTACTGTTGTCGACAATATCTGTGATTTTAGTAATTCGGTCTAACCAATCATATTCAAAAGTTTGAGAATGTTTTCCGGCAATGGCGATGTTTGAAAGACGATATTTATTATCATAAACATAAGTCGTTTTTTCTCCGTTACGGGTTTTATACTGTAATAATCCGGAAGGATAATATGTATAAGTAGTGGTAGTAGCACTTCCGGAAATGTGTATCTGTTGCTTTTCCGTTTTTAACTGTCCCCAGGCATCATATGTAGAAGTAATTGTACCTGCATCCGGATCAACAAGTTTGGTACGATTACCTTGTAAATCATAGGTTACAGAGATTGTATCTCCTCCTTCAGGGATGGCATTCTGTACAAGCCCGGATGCATAGTGAGTAAAAGTAACCGTTTTTCCGTTTGTTTTCTGGGAAACAGTCCACCCCGCACTATTGCTTGTTGTTTCTATGGCATCAGTAGGAGATGTAACAGTAGTTTTTAATCCGGAATAAGTATAAGTTGTAGTACCCATAGGGGTTTTAACAGTCTTTGGCCGTCTGTAGGAATCATAGGTATAAGTAGATGCCCAGATTTTAGTCCCCGGATTATCTGTGAAATATGGCTCTGAAATACAGTCTATCTCCCCAATAGTATTGTATTTAGTATCTATTGAAATCTTATTGTTATTTAATCCATAAGTATCTTTCCTTATTTCCCGGCTGGCTTGATCATACCAGGTAATCACAGGAGGTTCTCCGGATGTTTCGGTATAAGTATAATACTTTGCTCCTGTCGGGCCTTGGTCTCCTGTCCATTGCAGGGCAGAAGCAGTTTTTGTATTGTCGGGATAAGTAGTTAGTTGTAATCTGCCAAAACCATCATATTGATAGCTTGTTGTTCCTATGCGGTCTGTTTTACTTGTCAAAAGCCCGCGGGATTCGTCATAGTTATACGTTATTATTTCATTGAATTGATTATCTGTTTTTGTTGCCGGAAATCTTCCGGAGGGGGTATAGGTCATTGTAGTTGAACGCGAAATTCCATTACCTGTGGTTGTTATTTTTCCCGGGTTACCATATTTGTCATACTCACTATATGCAGTAGTCATTTGATTGGTGTTCAAAGAATCTTTCACATGACGAAGGATATTTCCTTTTTCGTCATAATCAAAATATTGAGTACGAGCCACACTAGTTTTTCCTGTAGCAGCCTGGGTAGTCTTCAAATATGCGATTTTATTGGGAATCCAGGATCCTTTTTGTATATATGTAATGGCTTCGGTGGTTGAGATACCATCACCATAAGTTGTTGTTATAGTTCTAGGATTCCGGTAAGTATCATAACTTGAATATGTTTTTGTGATAGTCGTTCCCCGTAACTTATCCGAAAAAACCTGTGAATCTAACCGGAGAAAGTATTTTTTATATCTCTGGTTAAGCATGGAATAATTATTGGTTGTTTCACTTATTAATGTTCCAGTTGAGGATTTAAGTGTATTTTTATAAGGATATAGAACATATAATTGGGGATCTAACTCGTTTTCTGAAACAGATATTTGTGATCTGAGTGCATCATTTGCTTCTGTTTTTTCAAAACCTAAAAAACCTCTACCTTGCTTATGGATAAGAGGGCCATTAAACTTAAATGAAGTATTTACATTCGTAGATTGAATACTTTTCACCAACTCAAGGTTAGGAGAAATACTTGAACAGATATATTCATCATTTAAGATTTCTGATCCCTGGGGAGTGTAAGTGTAAGGAAATTTGTAGTCCTGGTAATTGATATTCGTTTCTTTACCAAATGAATCGGTTATTTTAACTATTTTATGAAACCATTTGTTTTTATTTAAGGTTACCAATATTGGCTTATCAATATATCCTACACCATAACTGGTTCCGTAAAAACTGTACAAAAAGAGTTCTTTGCCATGTCCTTGTGTAAAGTTACTGGGAATACCTCTGCTTTTATTTATTAAATCTGAGGTTGTGGTCAATCCTGAGTCTATGAAATCATTACCATTACTGAGCCATAATTTTAAGGAACCGCCTGCTTGTGTTGAGTTTAAATGATTCACAATAATATCACACTTTCCATCTTGGTTAGCATCAACAAAATAAATCCCGGATGTTGATTTAGGAATAATTCCTGAAATATCTTTCTCAGCAAACCCACCACCGGTAGATATGAAGAACCTCCAGTTATAGGGATATTTTTTGTTTTTAGTGATCAAATCCGTATTCCCATCTCCATTGAAATCAAATGGATAAATCTCATAGGTATCTTCTCCATTTATGGCAAGACCATTGATCAATTCAAAAGCCCGGGAGTCTTTATTATATTCAAAAAAACATGATCTGGTTCCTTTTCTATAGATCAATTCTTGTTTACCATTACCGTTTATATCTGAAATTCCAATACAAGATCCGTATGTATTGATATCTATACCACGTACCAGATCCATCCCTTCGGTATGAATTATATTCTGACCACTATAATAATGATAAATAAGTTGTTGATTACCATTGCCTACGAAGTCGCCAGCCAAGACGGATATGCGGTCTCTTTTTTCATATGTCTCTTTATTGATCGGCTTTGTTTTATTTCCTGCAGGATAAGCTTTTAAAGAGTCATTCTGATAGGTATGGCAATTCAAATCATAGTAATATCCTCCATTTTCGACCCGTCCTCTGCCTACATAAATTTCATCTTTTCCATCATTGTCAAGGTCTAAGAAAAGAAATACTTTATCCCAGGCAGGATCCCATGAGAATTCACCCCGGTATTTATAGTAATTATTTCCCATATTTTTATAGGCAATCCACTGTTTTACATTTTCTTTTGGTCCCTTTTGATATACGACAATAAGATCGGTTAGGCCATCACCATCCATATCTCCTGCGGATATAATCCTAAAATAAGACTCATTCCCAAGAGCACTTATTGTGGGAGTCTGGCTAAAGGTAATGCCGGACGTATATTCAAAGCTGTGTGTCATTGGACTCCAATCGAATTTTAGGGGAAGGATATGATATACACTGGAATTCTGTCGTGTGATATTGTTTAAATAATACATCGATTCATTGGTATCAAAAGATAAATGATATTTTTCATGGAGTTCTCCAAGTCCATTACTGATAACAATATCTTCTAAGATGTATTTATTTGACATTTCAAGGCCATTTAAGTAAGTTATATATGGTGATGTTTGGGTTAGATATTGAAATTCTATTTGAGCTACAGTTTCTTTAGTTGTTCCGGATTCATGCCCGTAAGAAATGGATGAAATACGAGGGCTATGAAAAAACCATTTAAATATAAAAAATGTTTCGATTTCAATTTTAATAATATCAGAAGTATATGCATATTTTATATAATTATTATTTGCATCTGATATTTTGGAAATAGACCATCCTAGATTCTGAAAATTATTAGCAATATTTACAATGATTCCATCATCATTATATTCTGTTGTTATTTTTAGAGGAAAGTAAGAATCTACAGATGTAGCATCTCCATATTCAAGTATGTTTCCATTTTTTGCATAAACTTTAAAATAAAGAGGCCCCCATGATTTGATATTATATCCTACGATACGATTTGTGTTATCATCTTCTGTACAATATTCTATACTATCAGTTCCCCACCTTGAAATTTCAATTAAACGTTTTCCATCTAAAGCCAAAGGGGAGGTATTATCCCAAATTATTCCACTCTTTTCATTGTCAAAGTAGTAATTCTTAGGAACTCTAGAAATCATGGATAATCCCCCAATACTCCAGCACATTCCAGCAATCCCAGCCCCAGATTGACTATTATAGACCAAAGAAATGTCTGGTTGCATTCCGTTGATTCCGGGAGGACATTCTATGGGAATGCTATATGTGGCTGCTCCTGTAGGACTCACATCAAAATTGCCGGATAAATTACCTACAACTGAACCAGACAAAGGAGAAGTTACAATATTCCCATTTGCATCTTGATAAGTATTTTCTGTTGGAGGAAATAGCAAGGTAGGATCTATCTTAGCCGTAAACGAAGCGCTTGAAGTTGGCGTGTATTTGAATCCCGGTTTCAAAACGATCTTTTCCCGAGCTACATAATCTTTTGTTCCGGATTCAGAAGAAGATAATTCCCAGATTTCTTTGGGCGTTTGTCCTTTTACATAAATAACAGATAATAACAATGCTATTGATAATATAGTAGTGTGAGCCTTCATAAAATAAATATTAAAAGTGGTCTGTATTATTTTTTAATGATTTTCCATTCCGTATGCTGCTCCCCGGCAATGATTTTCATCAGATAGGTACCTGCAGGATATCCGGTCAGGTCAATATCAGTAGATCCTGATACTCCTTTTTTTGTAATCAATAATTTCCCTGAAAGATTGTACAGGAAAATATCTGCGGTTTGTTGTTCCGGCAAATTTAATATATCTACTTTCAGCAAGCCTTCTGTGGGATTGGGATAAATTCTGATTTCAAGGTCTTTTAATACTTCAGAATAAAAAATTTCCTCTACAGGCTCTTCTTCCTGGGCGGAGCGTAGTTGGTTCAAAACAATCACACGGTTGATACGGTTTCCGGCTGCATCGTAACCAAATGAGACAGACTGAGTTTTTGATATTTCTGTAGATATAAACAGTAAAAATATCAGAGAAATAAGTGAGAGAGAATATTTCATAATGAATAAGGCTTTATTTTTGTTCTACATTGTCAATTCTTTGTTTTAACTCATTGATTTCCTTTTGTTGTTGAATCATATATAGAGTCATCTCCTCAATTTTTTGAAGCAATTTTGCATTCATCTCACTTAAGTTTACGCCTTCTTTAGCAACTTCTTCGGCAGAAGGAATTCCTGGTAGATGTTTATTTTCTTCTATATGCCGAGATACTTCCGAAAGAGAAGGAAGTTGGTAGTTTTTGGAAAAAACATAATCCGGCCAGTTGGTATTTTCAATTCTGACTTCTTTGGCTCGGATAGTGCCATTGACATCTAGTTTTTCAGTGGGATTTATGGTTCCGATACCAACATAGCCACTAGAAGAAAGACTCATCACATATGATAGATTTCCATCACTTGATCCGCTTCTTATGTGCATAAATGGATAAAAATCTAAATATGTTTGCCCATTTGTCCAAAACTGCAATCTTAACCGATTGCCTGTTGAGTTTCCAAATAATATATGCTTCCCTGATTCAAGATTTATATTTCCTTTGATCAATTGATTTCCGGTAAATGTGTTAGTCCCTCGTGTCGCAACCTCATTCCATGTGGTATTTTTACTTGCAGTGCTGTTTTCTGCAATTTTTCTGAAGAAAAGTCGATCATTTTCAACCATAGTCCCTGAAAGCTGCAATTGATAATTGACTCCGCTATGGTTTTGTCTGAGATTTAATAAATACTTCCATGACCCGAAGTAAGGATCCTGTACATTGTCAGGATAATTAAGTTGAGTTTGCATAGATTGATATCCTCCGGATTTAAGAGGGCTGTCAAAATTGTTAACAGTTGCTACATAGCCATCCCCAATCTGTTGAGCTACAATTGATGAGGTTAAAAGAAAGAAAAGGAATACAATAAAAAAATGTTTTTTCATGGTGTAAAATTTTATTTGAAACAATCTAATTAATAAAATATTTACAAATATACCTTGTATTATTTGATAATCAAGCGTATGAATTTTAAAAAAATATCAAATAATATGAATATTAATTAACTATAAAGAGGAATATCCTCATGCTTGCCCACATCCCTTCCGGATACATTCCCGCTGCAATGCTGTGTATAGATTTATTTTCAGGTTCAGAATCAATCTAAATAATGCTTCCCAAAGTACAAATATAAAATTTTTTTCAATTTATATTCCGGAAAAGAGAGGTATCCCCATTTATTACACAGATATTTCAAATAGATTCGTTTGTAATTCTTTAATATTTGAAGTAATTGTAGATTGTTTTCTATACGATCAAGCAAAAATTGCTTGATTTCAATCATATTCCGAATAATAGTTTTTTGTTTTTTGTTTTTTGTTTTAGACTCGAAGTAGTTGAATGTTTCAATATCGCATTGGCACATGGCAGCAATATTATTGCTGAAATTATGATCATGTCTGTTGATAATGAAGATAGGTGTTTTGATATATTTAAAACAAATGGATTCATAATTTAATGCCATATCCAGGTTGGCAGCAAAATCATCACAACCTTTGTAATTTTCAGAAACATCAATAAACTGTTTTTTTATTTTGGTTTTGTCTGTTATCATCAAACCGGGAGTCCATAAGTTAAAATGTTGTTTGGCCAATGAATTGAAACTAATATCCGGTTTAATATGATAAAGCTTTTCATATCTGTTTTTAGACATAAAATGCCAAAAACCATTGTAAATGAAACAGGAATGTATGTCATCCAGATTATTTTCAATAACTGAAAAATAGTTTTTACAGACCTGGTCATCCTGATCAATAAATGTAATAAGGTTATAACGGCTCGCTTCACAACCTTTATTCCGGGAGGCAGCTACTCCTGTGTTTTTCTCATTGATAATGATTTGTATAGGAACTGATTTTTCGTAATGGGAAAGAATGTCAACATTATTATCTCTATATTCTTCAGGAGAATCAATAACAATGATTATTTCGAATGAAATCTTTTTTTGAGATAAATTATAAGATTCAAAAATACTATCAATACAATTGAAAATATAGTTTTCTCCTTTATAGTATGGTATTATGATAGATAAATTGTTCATTTGAGCTATAAAATCGTATCATATAATTTTTGCCTTTTTTCAATTGCTTTGTCAAAAGAGTAAAGCAGTTCCAGACGATCTTGCGAGCTTTTTATCAATGATGTTCTTAATTGAGCATCTGAAATCAATTGCGATAAGCCTGAAGTAAATTTGTCGGGAGTATCAGCGATAATACAATCTGTGTTATTCCTGAAATCCCAACCTTCCACTCCGATTGAAGTTGTAATAAAAGGAATTCCGGAGTTGACAGCATCAATGATTTTCATACGGATTCCACTTCCTATTCTTATGGGAACTATCATTATACTGTTATAAAGAGCATAGTTGAGATCATCAACGAATCCTGTAAAAACAATGCCATCCGATGTATATTGTTTTATGAACTCATTGCTCCAAACGCCAATAATATGAAGTTGTAGTTGGGGATGATTATTTTTTAAAATCGGAAAACAGTTTTTTAGAAACCAAATCAGACCATCTTTGTTAGGATAATGATTTTCTCCACCTAAGAAGGTCAGGATATTGTTAAAACAATAATCAGTATTCGTTTTCTTTTCAGGCATTTTTATTGCTAAAGGAGAACAATATAATTTTTCTTCATCCAGATCTTTTGATAAAATATTTTTGTCATCCTCACTTACCAATACTACCTTGTCAAATTGTTTTAACATTGAAATTTCATAAACTTTGGTTAATTCCGCTATTACATCTGGAAAAACATCATCGGAAGATAATGTGG
>JAVBMQ010000209.1:0-11788 GCA_031552335.1 Bacteroidales bacterium
GTTTTTATACACATGAAGGGGGTTCTCCTTACAACACCCTGCCGAAACATGGCTTTACGGATTATGATTCTCCGAAAGCCGATGGCAAACTTTCGCTTAAAACGGCTTATATGGCTTCTCTTGAGTTAGGTGTTAAGTGGGGACTAAATGAAAATACATCCCTATACACTGGAATTTATGGAGATTATGGGCTGAATAATATCCAAAAAACAAGTAACAAAGGTGTTGTTACCTACAATCATAACGGAACAACAGCACAAGGGCCATCTCAGGATTTCTTAGCCTACAACAATAGCATTACTTCAACTTCTATCGTTGAAAAAATAACACCTATGACTTTCGGTGTCAAAGTGCGATTTGCATTTGGCTTGAGTAAAAGTAAAAAAGCGACACAAACACCCATTCGCTATGCAGACGAAATTCCTACAACAGCAGAAGATCGTGCTCGTCGCGCATTGGATGCTGCCGCAGAAGAAAAAGCCCGCCTGAAACGCGAATCAGATATGGAAATCCTGATGGAACCTGTATATGGTTTTGATCTGACAAAAACATTCCTGACAGTAGAAATGATGAGAATCCTGGATAAAAAAATACCTATCCTCAAAGCTTATCCTGAAGTAAAACTGGTGTGTGAAGGACATACGTGTAGTATAGGAACAATTTCTGTTAATGAAAAGTTAGGAAATGAACGCGCCCATGCTGTAAAAGACTATCTGATGCGTAACGGAATTGCAGGAAACAGACTTTCTGCTATATCCAGAGGTATGTCTGACTATGTTGTCCCGAATGATACGGAAGAAAACAGGAAACGGAACAGACGGGTGGAGTTTGTGGTAAAACAATAGAGCAATTTTAAAATTACGAATTACGAATTACAAATTACGACTAAAAAACGGAGTTAACCAATTCGTAATTTCACAAGAATCCCTGTTTAGCTATCAGGCTAAACAGGGATTCTTGTTTCTTGTTTCTCTTTTCATAAAAAATTCCGTACATTTGCTGTCTGATTTTTTCAATTATGAACAAAAAGAAAAAACAGAGTAAGCAAAAAGGATTAAAAATTACGGCTGCCGATTACCTGAAAGCCATAAAAAAGGCAGACAGGGAAATACAATTGGAACAATCCGTTGGTTGGAAGGCAGTGCATAAAGTACACAAAAGCAAAAAAACATACGATAGAAAAAATAACAAAGATTTTTCATCGGAAGAGTAAAGATATGTATCAATTCAAACGCATAGCAGTCAAAATAGGGAGTAATGTACTGACACGGAAAGACGGTACGCTGGATGTTACCCGTATGTCTGCCATTGTTGACCAGGTAGCTGAGTTACATGCAAACGGGGTGGAGATTATCCTGATATCATCCGGAGCTGTAGCTTCCGGGCGCAGCGAACTCAAACCGCAAAAGAAATTGGACGCAGTTTCTCAACGCCAGTTGTTTTCGGCTGTCGGACAGGCTAAGCTAATCAACCGTTATTATGAACTGTTCAGGGAACATCAGATTGCTTGCGGACAGGTACTTACTACAAAAGAAAATTTTGGTTCACGCCGTCATTACCTGAATCAGAAAAATTGCATCAATATCATGTTGGAATCCGGAGTGATTCCCATCGTAAACGAAAACGATACCATTTCTGTTACAGAATTGATGTTTACGGACAATGATGAACTTTCAGGATTGATTGCTACCATGATGGGTATGGAAGCATTGATCATCCTGAGTAATATTGATGGTATATATGACGGCAACCCTTCGGATCCTGAATCGAAAGTCATCCGGGAAATTGTCAATAATAAACAGGATATATCAGGGTATATACAATCCGGCAAATCATCTTTCGGAAGAGGAGGAATGTTGACAAAATATAATATCGCCAAAAAAGTAGCGGAAGAAGGTATTACGGTTATTATTGCCAACGGAAAAAAAGAAAATATCCTGCCTGAACTGTTAAAAAAAGGCAGTACCCAGGTTTGTACCCGATTTATTGAGAACCAAAAACCCGTTTCCAACGTTAAAAAATGGATCGCACACTCCGATGGCTTTGCCAAAGGAGAAATTCATGTGAACGAAGGAGCCAAAGAAGCTCTGCTCGGAAATAAAGCAACCTCTCTCCTATCCGTAGGAATAACAATGGTAAAAGGTGAATTCGAGAAAGACGATATCGTCAGAATTGTGGACGAATCGGGCGCTCAGATTGGCGTGGGACGAGTAAGTTATGAAAGTCAGAAAGTCAACGAAATGATCGGAAAGAAAGGCAATAAGCCTGTGATACATTATGATTATTTATATTTAGATTGATACAGTTATGGATTTGAAGGATACATTCGACGCAGCTCTGCATGCAAGCAGAAGGTTGAATATGATTACAGAAGAGATGATTAGCGAAGTCCTGAACACTGTCGCCGACGCTGCCGTTGCGCATACCCCCTACATCCTGGAAGAAAATCAAAAAGATTTGGACAGGATGGATAAAAGTGATCCTAAATATGATCGTTTGCTTTTAACAGAAGAACGTATCAGGGATATTGCTAATGATATACGGAATGTAGCCAGGTTAGCATCACCTCTCAACAGGATCCTGATGGAAACGACCCGTCCCAACGGATTGAAAATCTCAAAAATAAGTGTGCCGTTCGGTGTGATCGGTATTATATATGAAGCTCGTCCGAATGTAAGTTTTGACGTATTCTCTCTTTGTTTCAAATCAGGGAATGTTTGTATATTGAAAGGCGGTTCGGATGCTGAATATTCCAACAAAGCCATTGTAAAAATCATACAGGATGTATTGAGACAATATAATATCAGTCCGTCGACTTGTACTTTATTACCGGCCGACCGTTCCGCCACAACAGCATTACTCAATGCGGAAGGATATGTCGACCTGATTATCCCCCGAGGTAGCAAAGGGTTGATAGATTACGTCAGACACAATGCCAGAATCCCGGTAATTGAAACAGGCGCCGGTGTCTGCCATACGTATTTTGATGAAACAGGAGATGTTGAAAAAGGACGAGCCATTGTTACCAACGCTAAAACACGTCGCGTCAGTGTTTGTAATACCTTGGATTGTCTGATTATACATCGCAGCAGGCTATATGATCTGCCTGAATTATGCGAAATATTGAAAGAAAAAAATGTGATCGTTTATGCCGATGAAGCAGCTTATGATTCATTAGCCGGACATTACCCTGCCGACTTATTACTGCATGCAGATCACGAAAGCTATGGTACCGAATTCATGGATTATAAAATGAGCATCAAAACGGTCAACAGCTTTGAAGATGCCATTGAACATATTGCAGAATACAGTTCCAAACATAGTGAATGTATTGTTACAGAAGATCTCGCAAATATCGCTCTTTTTGAAAAAATAATTGATGCCGCTTGCGTATATTCTAATGCATCCACGTCATTCACTGATGGAGCTCAATTCGGTTTAGGCGCTGAAATCGGTATCAGCACACAAAAGTTGCATGCCCGTGGCCCGATGGGTCTTGAAGAACTGACCAGTTATAAATGGATCATCAGGGGGGAAGGACAAACAAGAGAATAACGAGGAAATTTTGAATTTTGAATGCTAAATTTTGAATTAAATGCAGGATAACCTAATCCTCAGATTCAAAATTCAAAATTCAAAATTCAAAATTCAAAATTATATAATAATGAAATATTTCACAAACGTAAAAGATTTAGGAGATTTAAACAAAGCGCTTTCCGAAGCTTCGGAAGTAAAGAAAAACAAATATGCATGGAAACACTTAGGAGAAAATAAAACTCTGTTGATGGTGTTTTTCAATTCCAGTTTGCGTACACGCCTCAGTACACAAAAAGCAGCAATGAACCTGGGAATGAATACAATTGTACTCGATATCAATCAGGGGGCCTGGAAACTGGAAACCGAACGTGGTGTTGTGATGGATGGTGATAAAGCGGAACATATCCTTGAAGCAATACCGGTAATGGGTTGTTACTGTGATATTATCGGGGTACGCTCTTTTGCTCAGTTTGAAAATAAAGAAGATGATTATTCTGAAAAGACAATCAATCAATTCATCCGGTATTCCGGCAAACCGGTATTCAGTATGGAAGGTTCGGCGGGACATCCTTTACAGGCTTTTGCCGATTTGATTACTATCGAAGAATATAAAAAGAAAGACCGTCCGAAAGTAGTTTTAACCTGGGCGCCACATCCAAGAGCGTTACCACAGGCTGTACCCAACTCTTTTGCGGATTTTATGAATGAGGCGAATGTGGATTTTGTCATCACACATCCGGAAGAATATGATCTGGCACCACAATTTGTGCGGGGAGCCAAAGTCGAATATAATCAAAGAAAAGCTTTTCAGGGAGCAGATTTTATCTATGCCAAAAACTGGTCGGCTTATGCAGAGCCTAATTACGGACAAGTACTCAGCAAAGATATGGACTGGACCGTAGATTCTGCAAAGATGGCATTGACCAACAATGCTTATTTCATGCATTGCCTGCCTGTACGACGCAATATGATTGTAACTGACGAAGTAATCGAAAGTCCGCAGTCTATTGTAATACCTGAAGCTGCTAACAGGGAAATTTCAGCTCAGGTGATTATCAAGAGGATGTTGGAGAGCCTGTAAGAGTGAAAATTGAAAAATAAAAAAAATAAAAATTGATCGATGGAGCATCCGTTGCACATTTATAATACGGCTGATAGAAAGAAAGAGCAGTTTATTCCTTTACACTCTCCGTTTGCGGGGATGTATGTGTGTGGTCCCACTGTATATGGCGATCCTCATTTAGGACATGCAAGGCCGGCAATTACTTTCGATATTTTATTTCGTTATCTTTCTCATGTAGGATATAAGGTGCGTTATGTACGTAATATCACTGATGTGGGACATCTGGAAAATGATGCGGATCAGGGAGAAGATAAAATTGCAAAAAAAGCTCGTCTGGAGCAATTGGAACCGATGGAAGTGGTACAATATTATCTGAACCGGTATCGCACGGCCATGGAAGCCCTGAATGTATTACCTCCCAGCATTGAGCCACATGCCAGCGGACATATCATTGAACAGATCCGTATGGTTAAAGAAATCCTGGACAATGGATATGCTTATGAAAGTAAAGGTTCTGTGTATTTCGATGTAGAAAAATACAACCAGAAATACCATTACGGCAAACTCTCCGGACGTAATATTGAGGATATGCTCAATACTACCCGCGAACTTGACGGACAGGAAGAAAAACGCAACAGTGTGGATTTTGCATTATGGAAAAAAGCATCACCCGAACATATCATGCGTTGGCCCTCTCCCTGGAGTGACGGATTCCCCGGATGGCACCTCGAATGTAGCGCTATGAGCAAAAAATATTTAGGAGATGTTTTTGATATTCACGGAGGTGGTATGGACCTGATATTTCCCCACCACGAATGTGAAATTGCACAATCCGTAGCTGCCGGAGGAAAAGAGACCGTACGCTATTGGATGCACAATAACATGATTACCATCAACGGCCAAAAGATGGGAAAATCATTGGGGAATTTTATTACGCTCGAAGAATTATTCTTAGGTAAACATGCTTTACTGGAACAAGCGTATTCTCCTATGACTATCCGCTTTTTTATTCTGCAGGCGCAATACAGAAGCACGCTGGACTTCAGCAATGAAGCGCTTCAAGCGGCAGAAAAAGGCCTGGGAAGAATATTGGAAGCATTTGACAATATAAACAAAATACCGGTATCTCAACAATCTTCGGCCGACATCAAAACATTGAAACAACAATGCTATGATGCAATGAATGATGATTTGAATACTCCTATCGCTATTTCCCATTTGTTCGAAGCTGTTCGCCAGATCAATTCTGCTTTAGCCGGACAAATCACCATGACTACGGAAGATATCAGCGAACTGCAAACGGTCTTCCAAACTTTCCTGGTAGATATTATGGGGATCAAAAATGAAGTCAAAGACGGAAATGCTGCTTATGAATCATTTGCAAAAGCGGTAGACATGTTGCTCGGAATGCGCATGCAAGCCAAATTAAATAAGGACTGGGCTACTTCCGACAAAATACGAAATGAATTAACTGCTTTAGGTTTTGAAATCAAAGATACTAAAGATGGTTTTGAATGGAAATTGAATAAATAAATGGATATAAAAGAATTCTTTCAAAGAGACCGGTATGCTGCACATTCCGGTATTGAACTGATAGAAGTCAGGGAAGGTTATGCCAAAGCACAAATGGAAATCAAAGAACTTCATTTGAATGGCGCTGATTCAGTGCAGGGAGGTGCTATATTCACATTGGCTGATCTGGCATTTGCTGCAGCTGTCAATTCGTATGGTAAACTTTCTGTCTCCGTGCAAACTTCCATTTATTTTCATAAAGGAGTTGGCCAGGGTACTTTGTACGCCGAAGCCAAAGAAGTTAAAGTCGGTAAAAATTTAGGCAATTTTGAAGTGAGGGTAACTAATGAAAAAGATGAATTGATTGCCACTTTTATCGCAACCGCTTACAGAAAAGATATTCCGTTATCATTTACAAAATAGCTTATTTGATTAGAACATGAAACAATTGATTATTTATGCAGATCCCAATCCGAACAGTTTTTGTCGCGCCATTGCCGACACGTTGTGCGAAACACTTACAGCTGCCGGAAAAGATGTTTTCATAAGAGATTTATATGAAATGAAATTCGACTCCACATTCAGTCTGGCCGATATGCAGATCATGACTAAAAATGATTATATGGCTGATGTAAAAGAAGAACAAGAGTTGATCCAGGATGCATCTGTAATCACATTTGTTTATCCAATCTGGTGGTTAGGTCCTCCGGCTATTCTGAAAGGATATTTCGACCGGGTTTTTGCAGAAGATTTTGCTTATTCATACGGAGCAGAAGGTTTTGAAAAAGGCTTGGTAGGAAAAAAAGCGGCTGTCATCAATACGATGGGCGCCAAGACAGATAGTTATGAGAAAAAAGGCATGATAGATGCTATGAAAAAAATCACGGATAAAGGTATCCTGGAATATACCGGCATGGAAGTGGTGGAACATATCTTTTTCGGAGAAATTTCAACAGTCAGCGATGAGGTAAGGGAAGAATACTTACAGGAAGTACGCGGATTAGGAGAAAAATTAGCCACTATCGGTATCCTGAAAGAAAGTGATGCCTGGTAAATAATGCCGGATTCACATATTTTCATTACCTTTGTGCAAATTTTATCGCAAAATTCAATTGTTACATGAAGATTCAAATCATAAACGGTCCTAATCTGAATCTTTTGGGGAAGCGTGAACCGGGCATATACGGATCATCCTCCTTCGAAACTTATTTTCAACAACTAAAAAATCAATATCCTCAGATAGAACTGGCATATTACCAGTCCAATGTAGAGGGTGAACTCATCAATAAAATCCATGAAACCGGATTTGATGTGGATGGAATTATATTGAATGCAGGCGCCTATACCCATACTTCCATTGCATTACATGATGCAATCAAAGCCATTGCTGCTCCTGTAATTGAGGTCCATATTTCCAACATTCATGCAAGGGAATCTTTCCGCCATCATTCAATGATTGCGGCTGCCTGCAAAGGGAGTATCATCGGTTTCGGACTGGACTCATACAAACTCGCCATCGAGGCGTTTTTTTAAAATTTTGAATGTTGAATTTTGAATTTTGAATTATTAGAAATAGAAATCTTTACAATTCAGAATTCAAAATTTAGAATTCAAAATTCAAAATTCAAAATTTCAAAAACATGTTAAAACAAACTAAAATCGTTGCTACCATTTCTGATAAGCGTTGTGATGTTGAATTCGTTCGTTCTCTTTTCAATGAAGGGATGAATGTTGTACGTATGAATTCAGCGCATTTGGATGAAGAAGGCTTTACTAAAATCATTAATAATGTGAGGGAAGTATCGAGACGGATCGGTATCCTGATGGATACAAAAGGTCCGGAAGTACGTACCACACTTTCCAAAGAACCTATTCCCCTGAAAACCGGAGATATCATTCAGGTAAAAGGAGCTCCGGAAGAAGAAACAACTGCAGCATGTATTTGCACAAACTATAAAAATTTCGCCAATGAAATGAAAATTGGAGGAATGATTCTGATTGATGACGGAGACCTGGAATTGAAGGTTATCGAGAAAAAAGATGATTATTTGTTGTGCGAAGCATTGAATGATGCCACATTAGGTAGCCGGAAAAGTATAAATGTACCGGGTGTACGTATCAATCTTCCTTCTTTAACAGAAAAAGATAAAAAGAATATCCTTTTTGCCATTGAACAAAAAATAGATTTCATCGCACATTCTTTTGTACGGAATAAACAGGATGTATTAGATATTCAGCAGATATTGAATGAGTATAAAAGTCCGATTAAGATTATTGCCAAGATTGAAAATCAGGAAGGTGTGGATAATATTGATGAGATCCTGGATGTTGCATACGGAATCATGATTGCACGCGGAGACCTGGGTATTGAAGTACCTCAGGAGAAGATTCCCGGATTGCAACGTGTACTCATCCGTAAATGTGTTGCTGCCAAAAAACCAGTGATTGTTGCCACACAAATGCTACATTCGATGATCAATAACCCCCGTCCGACAAGGGCTGAAGTGACTGATATTGCCAATGCAATCTACTACAGAACGGATGCCTTGATGTTGAGCGGAGAAACTGCATATGGCAAATATCCCATTGAAGCGGTTCGCGTAATGAGTAATGTGGCCAGAGAAGCAGAAAAAACAAAATTAACAGAAAATGACATCCGTGTACCTACTCCTACTGATGATCTGGATGTAACTTCTTTCCTGGCTAAACAAGCGGTGAAAGCTTCTTCTAAATTAAATGTAAAAGCCATCATAACTGACAGTTATACAGGAAGGACAGCGCGTTATCTGGCTGCTTTCCGCGGGAAATCCCCTGTAATGGCTATTTGTTACAAAGAACAGACAACCAGAGAGTTGGCTCTTTCATATGGAGTCTGGGCGGAATATCAGGAAGAAAAAGACAACACCAAAGAATATTTTCTGGATGCTTTGGAACAACTGATTAAAAAAGGGATGATCAATCGGAATGATATGGTTGCTTACCTGAGTGGAAGTTTCGGAGAAGGTGGAGGTACTACTTTCCTGGAAATCAATAACGCCGGTAAAATCATTGATAGCGCAAGAAAGTTTTGTCCGCTGGAATTCAAACCGAATAAATGAACGATATAGAAGATTACATACTTTCCCAGATCGATGAAGAAGGCGAACTCCTCAGTCGGCTCAACCGGGATGCACATGTCAATCTTCTCAGACCAAGAATGTTATCCGGACATCTGCAGGGACGTGTATTGAAAATGTTCTGCCGGATGATCCGTCCGCAATATATCCTTGAAATCGGCACATATACCGCTTATGCGACTTTGTGTATGGCTGAAGCGCTCGGAGAAGATGCGGAAATACATACGATAGAAATCAATGACGAACTGGAAGATTTTATCCGGAAATATCTCAACCAGACATCTCTGAAAGACAGGATACATCTGCATATCGGAGATGCAATGGAACTCATTCCACAACTGGATAAAACATTCGATCTGGTATTCATAGATGCTGATAAACGTTTGTATTCCGAATATTTCGATTTGGTTTTTGACCGCGTCAGAACCGGTGGATATATCATTGCCGATAACACACTGTGGGACGGAAAAGTACTGGAGAATGTACCTCAAAACGACCAACAAACCATCGGCATACAATCGTTCAATAAAAAGATAGCAAAAGATAAAAGAATTGAAAAAGTCATCTTACCTTTGCGGGATGGATTGACAATTATGTATAAAAAATTTTGAATTATAAATTTTGAATTATAAATTAGCTAACGCAAAAAATAATTCAAAATTCAAAATTCAAAATTCAAAATTACAAAAAGGTGGAAAGCAAACGACTACAAAAAATAGAGCGCTTGATTCAGAAAGAATTAGGAGAAATATTTTTATTACAAACAAAAGCATTACCGGGAGTACTAATCTCGGTTAGTGCTGTCCGGATCAGCCCTGATTTAAGCATCGCTCGTGCCTATCTGAGTATTTTTCCTTCTGAAAAAGGAACGGAATTACTGAGTAATATCAAAGAAAATACCAAGGCCATACGCTATGACCTTGGCCAACGGATACGGATGCAAGTCAGAAAAATTCCCGAATTATCATTTTTTATCGACGATTCGCTGGATTATATCGAAAATATCGAAAACCTTTTAAAAAATTAGAAATTTTGAATTCTGAATTTTGAATTAAATTTGGCATTAGCAAACTCCTAATTCAAAATTCAAAATTCAAAATTCAAAATTCAAATGAACCTGTCCCTCAAAATAGCCACCCGCTACCTCTTCTCAAAGAAATCGCACAACGCGATCAATTTGATTTCCATGATTTCTGTTTGTGGAATAGCTATTGCCTCAATGGCCATGGTATGCGCTTTGTCTGTTTTCAATGGGTTTCATGATTTGGTAAAAGATATGTTCAGTACTTTTGACCCGGAATTGAAAATTACCGCGGTCAAAGGAAAAGTTTTCGATCCGGAGACTGATGTTTTTCAAACGATCCGGGAAATGGATGGGATTGCTATCTTCACCGAATGTTTGGAAGATAATGTGTTGGTTAAATATGCTGACAAGCAGGTGCCGGCTACATTAAAAGGAGTACCGGCTAATTTCAGTCAACAGACTCTCATTGATAGTATTATCATTGATGGTAGTTTTTTTCTGGAAGACGAAATGAATAATTATGCGACTCTGGGAATTGGCCTGGCCAATAATTTAGGAGTGAATGCGGCTTTTGTTTATCCCTTGGAAATTTTTGCCCCTAACCGGACTGCCAAAGTGAATATGTTAGACCCTTCCGGGTCTTTCAACAGGGAATATGCCTACATTGCGGGGGTCTTCATGATGAATCAACCGATATATGATAATCAATGTATGATTGTTCCCCTGTCTTTGGCAAGAGAGCTTTTCAGTTATGAAACTGAAGTCAGTGCTATAGAGCTGAAACTGAAAGACAATGCAAACATTTCCAAAGTGCAAAAAGAAATACAAACACTATTAGGCAATGATTTCCATGTAAAAAACCGCTATGAACAACAGGAAAATTCCTTCAAAATGATGAATATTGAAAAATGGGTTACTTTCCTGATTTTATGTTTCATCATGGCAATTGCAGTTTTCAATGTCATTACATCCCTTTCCATGCTGATCATTGAAAAGAAAAATGATATTATTACACTACGAAATCTGGGTGCAGATGATCGTCTGATATCCCGTATTTTCTTATTGGAAGGAAGCATGATTTCTGTTTTGGGAGGTATCACAGGCATTGTTTTAGGTGTATTGCTGTGTCTGGCACAACAAATATTCGGCCTGCTAAAATTGGGAAGCGACTCTTCCGCTTTTACCATAGAAGCCTACCCGGTTGTCGTTTCTGCCAGTGATACCCTCATCGTTTTAGGTACAGTATTGATCATTGGATTCTTAGCGGCTATCTATCCTGTAAAAAAAATAAAATTCTGACTCTTTTTCAATTGATAATTGATAATTAAATTTTCAATGATTATCCACATGTTTCCCTCTAAGATCAAAGGCTAGTCATGTTCGGAAGATATGCGCCCAAAGGGCGCTTCCTAAGTAAGCAGTGGCTCTAAGCCACTGTATTTTAAGGAATCTTCCTCTACTACGCCTACAGAGTAGGCATCTGTTTGGATTGGCGAGTGATGACAGACGCCTGCTTTGCAGGCTAAGTTGGGTAAG
>JAVBMQ010000121.1:0-7836 GCA_031552335.1 Bacteroidales bacterium
ATTCAGGCGGCGATAATCATTCTCTACATCTAAGATACCATCCTGATACAAGTAATTGACCCCTAAAGAATAATTTGAAACATCACTTCCTCCGGAAACATCCAGACTTTGATTGAACATAGGAGCATTATGAAGGAGTACATCATACCAATCGGTGTTGGCCCCATTGAATTGCCCGACAGTTAAGGGTGTATAACCTTGAGTATCAACATTTGCTTCATTTCTTAATGTTACATATTGGTCTGTGTTGGTCATTTTCATGACATTAACAGGAACCTGCAGTGCATAATAGCCATCATAAGTGATGGTTGGTTTTCCTGAAGTACCCCGTTTGGTAGTTACAATGACAACACCATTAGCAGCCCTTACCCCATAAATGGCAGAAGCAGAAGCATCTTTCAGGACGTTCATCGATTCGATATCATTGTTGTTGAGGAAGTCAATATTATCGACAAAAACCCCATCTACAACATAAAGTGGTTTCCCATAATCTCCAATAGAACCGACGCCACGGATTCTTACTGTAGATCCGGATCCTGGAGCACCATTGTTTATTACTTGTACCCCGGCTACTTTTCCTTGCAATGCCTGCATGGGATTGGTAGTTGCCTGTTTCTCAAAAACATCCTTATTCACTACAGCAATAGGAGCAGTCAGGTCTTTCACTTTTTGTGTTCCATAACCTACCACCACAACTTCTTCCAGAAGTTCAGCATCTTCAGACATTTCTACAGACAATGTAGACCTTCCGTTTACAGACATCTCTACAGGTTTCATACCTACATAAGAAAAGGTCAATACAGCATTTGCCGGAATATTGTTCAATGTGAATTTTCCATCAATATCTGTGATTGTACCCAGAGTAGATCCTTTTACGGAGACGCTTACCCCAGTCAGGGGATCTCCAGTTCCACGCTCCGATACCGTACCGCTAACTGAGAATTGCTGCTGAGATTGGTTTTGTACCGTATTTTGCCCCTGAACCCAAATTGTGGGCAGACATAGCAAAGCTACAATTAATAAGACAATTTGTTTCATGTTTACTGATTTAAGTATTCTTTTAGTTATGTTATCACTACAATACACTACAATACAGGTCATGTAATGTCATGTTCCTATCATAACACCTCGACAAAGGTATATGTTCACATAAACAGGTAACAAATTTTTACCTCCTATGAAGCTACTACATTTAAAAAAAAGGTAATGAAGCAACTACTATTTTAACCCTACAAATATGTTTGTTTTATTTGTAATATTTTGATTATTAGTTGTTTATAATTTATTTGTTTTTGTCATTCTTATTTTGTTATTTTGCACTCTCATATTAAAAAGGTACTATGCAAATAATAAAAACAATTCAGTTGTTGCGTGAAATCCTTGAAAACAACACAAATAAAACAGTTGGATTTGTTCCGACGATGGGCGCTTTACATGAAGGTCATATTTCTTTGGTAAAAAAAAGTGTTGAAGAAAATGATATTTGTGTAGTAAGTATTTTTGTCAATCCAACTCAATTCAACAATGCAGATGATCTGTTGAAATATCCCAGGACCCTGGAAGCAGATGCTTTGTTATTGAAAAAAGCCGGTTGTAATATTGTTTTTGCTCCTGAAGTTCAGGAAATGTATCCGGAACAAGACAAACGTACATTTGATTTTGGTTCTTTAGAACAGGTTATGGAAGGCGTACATCGTCCCGGTCATTTTAACGGGGTTGCACAAATTGTAAGCAAATTGTTTGCAGCCGTGCAGCCGGATAAAGCCTATTTCGGAGAAAAAGATTTTCAACAACTGGTAATTGTCAGAGAAATGACTCGTCAGGCAGGTTACAAAATACAAATAATAGCGTGCCCGATTGTTCGTGAAAAAAGCGGTTTAGCCATGAGTAGCCGGAATATGAGATTGTCTGAAGAACAACGGGAAAAAGCGGCGTTGATATTCCGTACATTATCTATAAGTAAAACAATGAAAGATCAGAAAAGTGTCAGAGATCTTTGTCTATGGATAATGGAAAATATCAATACAGAGCCGGCTTTAGAAGTTGAATATTTTGATATTGTAAACGGATATAATTTACAATCTGTTGAATCATGGACTGATACTGATTATCCGGTAGGTTGTATTGCTGTTTTTTGCGGAGATGTTCGTTTGATTGATAATATCACCTATTGATATCTGGTAAAAAGTTATTAACTTTGCATTTTAAATCTCAGAAAAATGTTGATTGAAGTTGTAAAGTCCAAGTTGCACAGGGTTACGGTTACGGAAGCAAATCTGAACTATGTAGGAAGCATTACCATTGATGAAGATTTGATGGATGCAGCAAATTTGATTGCCGGGGAAAAGGTTCAGATTGTAAATAATAATAACGGAGAAAGATTTGAAACTTATATCATTACAGGCAAGCGAGGTTCGGGAGTGATATGCCTTAACGGGGCTGCTGCCCGTAAAGTCCAGCCGGGAGATGTTGTAATTGTTATGTCATATGCCCTGATGGATTTTGAAGAAGCGAAAAAATTCAAGCCATCTATCGTTTACCCGGATACGGCAACCAATAAATTGGTTTAGTCAACCATTCTAAAATATAGATATGCTTAATTTTCTCCCTGTCACTCTGGATGATCGAGATGCGATCAATGAATTTTTTTTACAAAGTACCTATCGCAATTGTGATTTTTCGTTTTCCAATATTTTTTCCTGGAAACACAAATATAACACTACCTTTTGCATAGAAAACGGATTCCTTTTTTTTCGTTTTCATACCCCTAAGGGTTATACAGGATATATGATGCCCCTGGGCAAAGGCGATCTTAAAGGGGCAATGGAAATGTTGATGCTGGATGCGGAAGAACGTCAGGATAAGTTCTATATGTATGCTGTTACCGAGGAAATGTATGACAGGATTGAAGCCGCATTTCCCGGGAGATTCTTATATAAAAGTGATCGGGATTGGTCGGAATATATCTATAGCAAAGAAGAACTGACTACACTGAAAGGCAAGAGATTTCAGTCCAAACGAAATCATATCAATAAATTTAAAAAATTATATGATTACGAATATCTTCCGATTACAAGAGATATTATACCCGAATGCCTGGAACTTTATTATAAATGGTGTCGGGAAAATGGTGGATGTGAAGAGGATGAGTCGCTGCGGGAAGAGAGAATATCCACAGAAACTGTTTTTAAACATTTTGAACAATTAGGAGTACGAGGGGGAGCCATTCGTGTAAATGGCAAAATAGTGGCCTATTCATATGGTCAACCCTTGGGTCCGGATACCTTTGGTGTACATGCTGAGAAGTCTTTGTATGAGATTGAAGGAGGTTTTTCGATAATAAATCAACAATTTGTTGAACATGAATGCCAAAAATTTGTTTATATTAACAGAGAAGAGGATTTAGGGCTGGAATCACTCCGGCAGGCAAAATTATCTTATCATCCGGTAATTCTATTATTAAAAGGATATATCAGATATAAATGATTGTTTATTCAACAGAAAAGTATTTACCACATTTGCGTTCAATGTGGAGTTATTGTTTCCCTGATACGGGAGAATTTATCGCTTTATATTTCAGTAAGATATATAAGGAAGGTCAGACATTGATTTATCTGGAGGATGATGTACCGGTTGCTTCATTACAAATGATTCCTTATCAGATCAAGCTACAGCATGAGATGTATCAGGCAGCTTATATTTCCGGAGCCATGACGCATCCGGTATATCGACGCAAAGGTTATATGGAGCAACTACTTCTTTTTGCGTTTGAAGAAATGAAAAAAAATAATTTTTCTATTTCTTTTTTGATTCCTCAGGAAGATTGGTTATTTGATTTTTATTCCCGGTTTGGCTTTCAAAAGGCATTTCCTAAAGTACAGAGTGTACAGGATATTCCTAGAGATGTTATTTCCGATATGAAATCCTTTCCATTATCCAATACGATGATGGACGTCTCTTATTTGTATCGTTCTCTTCTTGCAAAAAAAGAAAATGTAGTACTAAAGACAGAGCAACAGGTGAAAAATATTATTGAAGATGTAATGATGGATGGAGGTAAAATATTTCTTAATCCCTTTGGCATTGCATTTGTTTATTATCGGGATGGTAAAGTTTCTGTCAGGGAATTGCTCGCAGAAACCGGCCGCAGCCGTTATTCTTTACTCCATTCAATTTCAGATTATTATCATGTAGATGAAATAACTCTTTATCAATATATTCCTCAACAACAAGGTCAATTTTACGGGATGATCAAGTCGTTAAATGACATACCCCTGCCTTCTGATATTTACATGAGCATGATGCTTGATTAAGGGAATAAGATTATCTTTGTCCTCCCAATTAATTTTCATGGTTTCCAATAAAAAAACGTATACATATACAAGTATATGGAAAATAGCCTATCCTATTTTTCTTACTAAAAGCGTCTTTTTACGTTTACTTACACTTCAGAATTTGATAATTTTGATATCGGAGAAGTAAATACAATGACCGGAAAGTCATCCCATACCAAAATCAATATCGATAAATTAGGAAAAGAGTTTTCTGCTTTAAATATGTCTTTCGGAAATCTGGATATAAAGACTGTGTCGTCTAAATTTGAAACAATCAGTGTTAAAGCTTCTCATACTCCCATAAATATTAAATTTGAACAGAACTCTTCTTTTGACTTGGATGCTGATGTTGAATTCGGTAAAATTACACTCCCCCAAGGTAATAACGATATATCATTCAGAGAATCAAAATACAATAAAGAAGAAGTTAAAGGAAGGATTGGTAAAGGATCTTCAAAGAAAGCATCTTTGAACAGGCAGGAAAGTATGTGAAAATTATTTCTTCATTCTCCTTACCGAAATACGAATATAACCTATGTTTCCCTGACTCCCAAAGGTTTTTATGGATTTGATAAGTCAAATAGAGACAGCAAAAATTTTGTACACGATCCGGCATATTTTTGGCAGGCACCGGAAGATAAATAAGGATGGTTAATAAGTAAACAGAATAATAAAAATCATTTAAGATAAATAATTAACTCATCGCTTTCTCATCTATTTTTTTCCTCTTATTTTCTTCCATAATCACTTGATAGTTATTGACAATAGCACCTACTATTAAGTTCAACAATAAGAATGCAGACAAAATAAACCAGATAACATGAAAAGAGGTAACTACAACAGATGGAGCATGTATAATCCCCAGTTCATGTGCCTGAACTAAATTGTACCGGAGGTCAGTCCAGTCTTCTCCTGTTAAGGCTCTGAATAAAGTGAACATGGATTCACCCAATGTTCCGTATGGGTCGGGGGAGCAGGTAGGAGCATTAGGGGCTATCTCCATGAGTTCCCTATATTTCGCTTGTCCTGCCGGATCCAGTTGGTCATATTGAGGTAACCTGAAAATAGAAACTCCGATGATGGCAAACAGATATAAAAAGATAAAGAAAAAGATCGCATTATAAAAAAGAGCCGAAAAAGACTTTGTCAATACAGCAACGATCAATTTGATTTCTTCGGAAGTCCTCAATAAACGCAATACCCGGAATACCCTCAATACCCTGATTACCATGATTGAAGCGCTTTCTTCAAACATACTTTCGGGAATGTAGCTGATAAGTACCAGGAAGAGATCAAAAAGATTCCATCCCGATTGAAAGAAAGACTTGACGCTGTCTCTGGCTATAAAACGGATAATAATTTCAAGGGTAAAGATCCATAAAATAACATGCTGGACCATTTTTACAGTAGGAATTATACCATAAGTTTCAACACCTATTAAGGTAGAGTTGATCAGGATTACTATAATAATCCCGATTTCAAACCATCTCTGATTGATCAGGTTTCTGCAAAATTTTTTGAGTTGTTTCATGATTGTAAGGGGCATGGGGTAAAGAAAAAAAGGATATCCCTAAATTTTATTTTTGAGATATCCCTTTTTATGTTGAATTGGTATGCTTATTATTCAGCAGCTTGTTCTGCTTCTGCGGCAGGAGTTTCAACAGCAACTTCTTCTACTGCGGGAACTTCTTCCGGAGCATTAGCAGCAGCTTCAGCAGCGGTAGCTTCCGCTTTTTTCTTAGCTACTTCTTCCGCTTTAGCTTTGTTAGCAGCTTTCTCAGCCTCTAATGCAGCTTTGGCGGCAGCTCTTTCATCTTCTTTGTTTTTGCTGATTTGAGACTGAGTTCCGGCCATTTTGGCTTGTTTCCATGCCTGGAATTTGTTTTCTGCATCAGCTTCTGTGAAAGCTCCTTTTTTCACACCACCCAATAAGTGTTTTTTCAACAAAACACCTTCATCGGAAAGGATGTTACGTACAGTATCAGTAGGTTGTGCACCTGTTTGAATCCAGTACAATGCTCTGTCGAATTTCAAATCTATTGTAGCAGGATTGGTATTCGGATTATACGAACCTATCCTTTCAACAAATCTTCCATCACGTGGAGCCCTGCTATCTGCGATCACGATGTGGTAAAACGCGTACCCTTTGTGACCATGTCTTTGCAATCTGATCTTAGTTGCCATTTTTGAAATTTGAAATTAATAAAATAATAATTGTTTTGCGGGTGCAAATGTAGGGATAATTTTTGGAATGACAAAATATTATCTTGCTGTCCATTTATAACACCTGCTGAGTTATTTTATTTTCTTTTTTGAATCCATAATCTGAAGTGATCAAAATCGACATATCCCTTATTATTTGTATATGTTGCCTGATACAAACCTACTTTCAATTCAATTTGATCCAGTTCCGGATGGGTGAATGGCGAGCCGGGCATATTTTCCCAGTTCTTCCCATCGCTGCTTGTCCTGAAATAGAACTTTGATCCGTTTTTTTCTACCTGTAAATATCGATTTAAATTCCACCCTTTACGATTCGGAAACTGTGGACGTTGATGAGGAGAAAGATCTGTTAATAAATTTCCGATGTCATAATGAGGAAATACACCCAGGTGAAGGGCTGTTTGCTGATCTTCACCCGGCAATTTACCCGCAAAAATCATTAATCCTCCCTCATTATAACCAATGCCTTTTTGATCTTTCATCCCCGAAAAATCTACGATCTCCACTTCTGCCATGAAATCATTTTTAACTGTACAATAGAGTAGGGGACCATTGTCTTCGCCACTATGCCGGAAATTCCGGTTTGAAGAAGACAAATGTAATTTCCCGTCAACGCTTACAGTTTCAAATGTTTCCGGCTGATAACCATCCAATCCCGACCATATAGTTCCGGAGATTCCGCTTTTAGCTATGTTTTTCGAAACGGAAAAATCATCATGCAGATAGGTAAAATCTTTGTCTGTAATTTGGATTATTACCGGTTTTCCGGACATAATCACGTTCCCATAATTATCTTTTACCCTTACATTGTATTGATATGTTTTACCCATTTGTAAAGATACATCTAAATACTCCGGTTCGTTTATCCATCCGCTTGAAGTTTGAGTGGTGAGATTCTCAAACAGGTAGGATGTTCCGTCTGCATTTTTGTTTGCCTGTAAGCGGATTACTTCCGGGGAAATAGCTTTGGCGTGTAATTCCGGGCTTTGTTGTAATAATACTTTTTGGGTGAAAATCATATATTGCCGGTAAATATCCGCTTCTTTCATTTTGTTACTGTATACTGTAACACCTGAGATTCCGGAAGAAAGGCCGGAACGCATTTCCGGATCTCCCAATAATATTGAATCTGTTAAAGAAGGAAATTGTGATATTGTTGTTTCCGAAACCTTTTTGTTATTTAAATAGACGGTAATATGTTTTTTCGATAAAGAAAGGAACAATTGGTTCCAGCTTCCAGAAGGAATTGTTTTCAGATCTATTTCAATGTTTTCATTTT
>JAVBMQ010000122.1:0-3938 GCA_031552335.1 Bacteroidales bacterium
CTTCAGCGGACGGAATACGGATCATTTGGCATTCCCTATCCGCAGGCGCCGGAAATTTCCGGCGTACAAGCCTTCAAATACAATGGCAAGGAATTCGACAAAATGCATGGTCTGAACTGGTACGATTATGGAGCCAGGATGCAAGATCCGATATTGAACAGATTTCATACGATGGATCCAATGGCGGAAAAGTATTATTCGGTGTCGCCTTATGCTTATTGCAATAATAATCCGGTGAGATATGTGGATCCAACGGGAAAGGAAGGTGTAAAATATACTGATGAGAGTGGAAATAAGATTATTGAATCAAATGTTGTAGTCTTAGTTGAACAGAAAAAAGTTATTCCACAAAATGCAACCGCAAAACAGGTGGCAAGAATTGAAAAACAAAATGCAAAAATTGAAAAACGTAATAATGAAAGGGTTGCCGATGTAAAGGCAAGACTTAATCAAACTTATAATGGAAACGATGGGAAAGGAACAAAAAATTCAGCAGGTGAAACTGTGAAGTTTAAATTTAATGTAATTGGAGTAGAAAGTACCAACACAGATGGAGGGACAAATAAAAATATTAGAGCTATAGCAGAAGCTTATTCCTTGTCTACTAGTGAACAAAATGTTATTGGCGATCCTCAGCGAGCATTGGCTGCAGTAGTAACTATACGTTCAACAAGAGGTTCCTTGGGATTGAGTAATGGTATTTATGTTACAGAAGCACCAAATTCTCCTCAGATTACATTATCTCATGAAATAGGACATACATTAAAACTAAATGATAACTTTCCAAACTCTACCGGAGGAATAATGGATTATCCTCCAGGAGGATTGCTTCCTTCGGAGGTTGATGAAATATGGAGGAATGCATATGAAAAATAAATTAATATTTTTTTTATTTTTGTTGAGTTCTTTGTCAAATTATGCTCGGACAAATCAATATATAATTGTTACTTTTGAATCAAAAAGAAGTATTGATAGAGAATTTCAAAATTATTTTTGGATAGCTCCGATTGATTCGATAAAAGACAGAAATTTTTACTTGTATCCTTTACATTTGGTTGTTGGAGAATATTCAAAAGATAATTTAGATAATTGCATAAAAGGCGATACTATTGACATTTTTAACAGTACAAATATAACAAGATTGAATTTTGATGATATGTATGAGGCGAATGTGGAAACATTGTTGGAATTAGTAATAAAAAATAGAGTCAAAGTTCAAACAATAAATGTGAGTTGGGAACTAAACAAAAAAGCAAAAAATAAGATCAATATCTATATAACTCCAATTTTAGGTGATTTTTGCAGATGTTTTCATTATGGAAGAAACTTTTATGATGGAAAGTGGATTGATGGTTTTAAGTCTTTAATTTATCTTCCCATGTCAAATTTTAGTTATAATCAATCTTTTTGGGAAACACAAATTGCTACTATAGTCAAATTTGCTAATTATAACCATATAGATTATACAAGTTATTTAAATTATCCAAAAGGAGTTCAAGAAGCTTCTCATAAAGAATAGAAAATTTACGGACAACTCTCTGCAGAGCTTTCTAAGCCAATATGTAAGAGAAAAAGAAAAATTATTCCTTTTTCTCTTGCATACGCTTAGAAGGCTCTGCTAAAAATAAGTTTCCAGACTTGCAAAATAACCAAGTAGTTGTAAGAACAAAAATATGATAACATAAGTAAAAATGAGCACCGGTTACCAAATAATCGAGCAAGACAAATTGCATTTTGTAACATTTCTGGTCGTGCGATGGATAGATAACCATTACGATGTGATTGATGAAGATACTTGGCTATATGACGACAATTATGATTATAGCATATGGCGAAATACAGATATGGATGCAGCATCATTAGCTAGGTTGAAAACACCGGAAGGGTATATCGCCGGATCAGTCAGGCTTTCCGGAAGGTGGGTTGCAAACCATTTTTATTACCGCAAAGACCATCTGGGCAACAACCGGGAAGTATGGAGAGCTTCGAATAATTCTGTAATACAACGCACCCAATACAATGCATCCGGTTTGCCCTGGTACGAAAGTGAAGGACAACACATGCAACCATACAAATACGGAGGCAAGGAATTCGACCGCATGCACGGACTCGATTGGTATGATTTCCATGCGAGGATGCAAGACCCTGTATTGCAGAGATTCCATACGATGGATCCAATGGTGGAGGAATATTATTCGGTAAGTCCTTACGCGTATTGTGGGAATAACCCGGTGAATAGGATTGACCCAGATGGAAAGGATTGGTACGAAGACGAAAATGGAAATGCTTTTTGGCAAGAAGGTGATGATGAAACAGTCACAAGAACCCATACAGGAGAAAATGGCGAAAGTATTACAATAGAATACAAAAATGTGGGACAATACTATACCATTCCTACTTTTGATAATTCAACATTACTTCATTTTGATCAATCTAATATAATTGGTGTAACAGAATTAGATAGTGATATTGGTAAAAAATATAGCATGTTAGCTGCTGAAGGTGGTTGGATCAAAGACAATAATGGGACAGTACAAAGAGAAACTTTATATGGACTTTATATAATTGGAGCATCAATGGAAAACCGATTAAATAATCCTAAATTTTTCCCTAATTCTGGCACCTTTGAAAGCTTATTTAGTCCAGAACAATATAATGCTGCTAATCATAGTACATATAAAAATCTTCCATCAAAATTTTCTCAATGGAAAAATTGGTATGGTACAAAAGATGTAATGGGTTACTTAAATGCCGTATATAGTGCGTCTGTAAATAATTGTGTAAATATATTGCAAAGTAAATATGGATTTGTTGATGCCAATAAGATTTTAGGATATTCTCATAATGGATATATAGTTTTTCAAAGGTTGTCATTACCTCTACAATATGACAAATCTAAAACATTACTGAAATCTGTAGAAACCAGCAGAAATGTTTTTCCTTGATTTCATAATTCGCAAATAAATTACAACAATGAAAGCAATAATATATAATGTCATTCTTTTTTGCTTATTCTCCTGTACATCAACAGAAAACAAAAGTGATGAATGGAGATCTATAAATGCAATTCATCCTACTGAGGAATATTTATTGAACGAACTAAAAATAATCAAACCATTCAAAAAAAACATATTTACTCTTAACATTAAAAATAATAATATTCCATATGTAAATATGATGGATAGCGTTTTTTATGTTAAAGTAAATGATGATGATTTTATTATGTACTATAATAGTTCCATGGTAAATGATGCAGGTTATTTACTTTATGGATCTTTTAAAAATAAAATGATAAAATATATTAATACAGAATATATTATTGACAGTAAAATTCTCATTAATAATAGATACTTAATTCTCAAATTAACAGAAAATATAAATAATTATCCAATTGTGTTGCGAACAAGTTACTTCTGTGTATCAAGACTAAAATTTTCAAATTTAAATTATGTCAGCTTCATTAGTGAAAGTAATTTCCTATATCCTAATAAAGAAAAGAAGATGACAAACGTCAATGATCTAGAAATAAATAGTTTATTGATAGATAATTTTATTTCTATAAAAGGGATTGTGAATGAATGTGTTAATTTTTCAGATACAATTAAGATTAATGATGGAAATTTTGAGATTTCTCCAAAACTAAAAAACATTATTTGGAACAATAACAATTCGATTCTTCAAAATTTTAAAATTATTAAAGATACCATTCTGTAAATTTTGTTTTAGCACATGAAAAAAATAAATGAATCCACAGCTCAGCAGAGATAATATATTTTATAATTCTGAAATACCATATTAATGAAAGTTTTTCCTAAACTATCGTTTGAAGAACGAACAAATAAAAAGACAGAAGAAATCCATCATATTTTTGATGCTTATTTGAAAACAGGTAAATATGTTGGATATTGGAGGTGTAATTGTTTTTTTCTACATAAAAA
>JAVBMQ010000175.1:0-17820 GCA_031552335.1 Bacteroidales bacterium
AAAGGGTTCCACTTCCCGTGGCACAAACATCACATCATAATTCGGTTGATTGTATACCAATAAATTTCCAAAACGATCATACATCAATCCTCTTGATGGATACAATGTTTTTTTCAGGAAAGCATTACTATCAGCAGAAATTTTATAATCACTACTGGCAATCTGAAGTATAAATAACTGAACCAGATATACAATTACCACCAAACAAATAAATCCGATGATATTCCGCTTTCTTCCTTCCGGATTAAAATCGATTGAGTTCATTTTTCCAGTATATCAAAATCAAACAATTCGAAAGCCAGGATCAGAAGCAACGTAAAAAGAGAACTGCCGGCAATTTTCAATACCAACATCAAAGGAGAATAAAAAGAAAATGATTCTACTGTAAACAAAATAATATGATGTATGACAACTACAACAGAAGCATAACGCATAAACGGAGATAAACCTAGATTTCTGGCAGAAGGCAAATAAGAATCTTCTTCCCTGGAAGAAAACAGATTCAGGACATAGTATCTCAAAAAACCGGCTACCGTAGTCGCCAATGCATTTAGTCCGGGGGTATTATCAAAAATATCAATAGTCAGCCCCAATAAGAAAGACAAAATTACTACCCAACTACGATTGATCCCGGAAGATAATTTCAGGATAAAATAAACATAAAGAAGCGGAGTAATAACTCCCAACAAGTGCACATTATTGAGCACCCATACTTGTATCAAAACAAGGAAGATGAATAAAAACGCCGCCTTTAATGTATTTATATTCACTTACTTACCCTCCTTTCCAAGTCTTGTTGTTCATCTTTATTCTGATTAGCAATGACCAATACATCTTTCAATGAATGAAAATCAGTCGACAGCTCAATTTTGAGTGAACTCAGGTTATCATCTTTTTCTTTTTTGGAACCAGCCACAATTCCAACCATAATCCCTTCTGGAAAAATGGATGAGAAACCACTGGTTACTACAGTATCTCCTTTATTAAAGGGAATATGACGGGGTACTTTTTCCAAAATAGCATAACGCGGATCACCCGGTTCCCATTGTAACGGGCCGAAGTGATTGGTCCTTTTAATTTTACAACTTAAACTGGATTTGGGATTCAGGAGAGGAATTACTACTGCAAAATGATTTGATACAATACTTACCACTCCCACAGCTCCGGTCGGAGATATCACTCCCATATCCGGTTTGATTCCATTCAGTTTGCCTTTATTGATAGTAATATAATTATTTACTTTAGCTACTGAGTTATTCGATACCTGTGCCGGGATAAAAGTGTAACCGGAGAAATTTTCTGTATTTCGTAATATCGCAACAGAAGTTGCAGAATCATAAGTTTCTCTGACATTAGCCTCCAGATATTGAATACGGGCCTCCAGTTCAGACACCCGTTCCATCAGATCTTCATTGGCCGCATGTAAACCAAAATAGGAAGTCAGTGAAGATGAAACCTCATACAGACGACCACTTACTTCATTGGCAGAAGACAAATATACACTCCGTTGATAGGCGTTATCTCTTACAATCAAAACAAAAGAAAGAGCCACCAAGAGCAAAAAGAGCCACCAGTGTATGTTTCTGATTAAAAAATCGAGGAGGTTACGCATATCTACAATGCTGAGACATAAGTATCCGGTACACAATACTCACTACCATGTACCGGATGCCGGATAATTATCTGATTAAGAAATTAAATTTATCGATATTCTTCAATGCAATTCCGGTTCCTTTTGCTACTGCATGTAACGGATCTTCTGCGATATGGAAAGGAATATTGATCTTATCGGTCAATCTCTTATCCAATCCTCTCAACAGAGCTCCTCCACCTGCAAGATAGATACCATTGCGAACAATATCCGCATATAATTCCGGGGGAGTTTGTTCCAGAGCGCTCAATACTGCAGTTTCAATTTTGGAGATAGATTTTTCCAGACAGTGGGCAACTTCCTGATATGAAACGGGAACTTCCATAGGCAATGCAGTCATCCTGTTCGGACCAAATACCACGTAATCTTCAGGGGGATCAGCAAGTGTGGTAATAGCAGCGCCTACATGAATTTTAATCATTTCTGCCGTACGCTCTCCCACTTTCATATTGTGCTGGCGTCCCATATACTCAATAATATCTGCTGTCAGGTCATCACCTGCAATACGAATCGATTTATTGGAAACGATACCTCCCAATGATATAATAGCGATTTCGGTAGTACCTCCACCTATATCCACAATCATGTTTCCTTCGGGAGCTTCCACATCAATACCAATTCCGATAGCCGCAGCCATGGGTTCATAGATCATATAAACATCCCGTCCTCCGGCATGTTCTGCAGAGTCACGTACCGCACGGATTTCCACTTCCGTACTTCCTGAAGGGATACAAACTACAATCCTCAGGGAAGGTGAAAAAAGATGATTTTTGGAATTGATCATCTTGATCATTCCCCTGATCATTTGTTCTGCAGCATAAAAATCCGCAATCACGCCGTCTCTCAACGGACGAATTGTTTTAATATTTTCATGTGTTTTGCCGTGCATCTGGCGCGCCTTCTCTCCTATGGCCAGCAATTTATCTGTTCGCCGGTCCAATGCGACAACAGACGGCTCGTCGACGACTATTTTACCATTAGAAATGATAATGGTATTGGCCGTTCCGAGGTCCATCGCTATTTCTTGTGTAAAAGAAAATAATCCCATTTTTATTTGACAATTGATAATTGACAATTGACAATTGGAGTCCCCCCTGTTGTCAATTGTCGGGTTTAATTATTTAGTGTTTGAAGTGACGAACACCAGTCATCACCATCGACATATTATTATCATCACAGTATGCTATTGAAAGCTTATCATTGATTGATCCTCCAGGTTGGATTACAGCATTGATTCCTGCCTGGTGTGCGATTTCGACACAATCAGGAAAAGGGAAGAATGCATCTGAAGCCATTACCGCACCATTCAGGTCAAAATGAAAGCTTCCTGCTTTTTCGATTGCCTGTTTGAGTGCATCCACACGTGAGGTTTGTCCGACACCACTGGCACATAATTGTTTGTTTTTTACCAGAATAATGGCATTGGATTTGGTATTTTTAACCAATTTGTTTGCAAACAAAAGGTCTTCAATTTCTCTTTCTGTCGGCGCCTGTTTGGTAATTAAAGTCAGATCGGCTGCCGTCTGAATACTCAGGTCTTTATCCTGCATTAAAACGCCGTTCAACAAAGAACGGAATTGTACTTCTCCTTTTAGCGGAGATTTTTGAATCAAAATGATTCTGTTTTTCTTTTGCATCAATACCTCCAATGCATCTGTATCATAATCGGGAGCAATGATGACTTCAAAAAATATTTTATTGATTTCTTCTGCAGTTGCTTTGTCTACCACTCCATTCGTGATCAGGATACCGCCAAAAGCAGAAACCGGGTCTCCGGCCAAAGCATCATTCCAGGATTCAAGAACTGTAGGACGGGACGCTATGCCACAAGCATTGTTGTGTTTCAGTATGGCAAAAGTAATATCATCGAATTCTGAGATCAAGGTTACGGCAGCATCAATATCCAAAAGGTTGTTGTAAGAAATTTCTTTTCCTTGCAACTGTTCGAAAATTTCCTCAAATTTGCCATAGAAAATTCCTTTTTGGTGAGGATTTTCTCCATAACGAAGCGTCTTGGCCTCGTTTACCGCACAACGGAAAGTGGAGCCTTTTCCTTCATCAAAATAATTAAAAATAGCAGAGTCATATCCGGAAGAAACGGCAAAAGCCTCTTTGGCAAACCACCTGCGGTCTTCTGAAGAACTTTCTCCGTTCTTTTCATTCAATAAGTCCATCAAAGGTGCATATTGTACTTTGGAAGCCACAATAATCACATCTTTATAATTTTTAGCAGCCGCACGAATCAAAGAAATACCGCCTATATCTATTTTTTCTATGATAGCAGCATCCCCGGCTCCGGAAGCAACAGTTTCTTCGAAAGGATATAAATCCACAATAACCAAATCTATTTCCGGGATTTCATATTGTGCAATCTGTTGTTGGTCTCCTTCATTGTCCCTGCGACAAAGAATTCCCCCGAATACTTTCGGATGAAGCGTTTTAACTCTGCCTCCCAGAATAGAAGGGTAACCAGTCAGGTCTTCTACTGCCTGGCAAGGCATTCCTAAAGATTCGATAAACTCTTGGGTTCCTCCTGTAGAAAGGAATTTCACCCCTTCCTGATGTAATTTCCGAAGTATTTCATCCAATCCATCTTTGTGATACACAGAAACAAGGGCTGTTTTGATTTTTTTTATTCCGGACATATCTAAAAACATTCAAATTATTATGGAGCGCAAAGTTACATAAATATCTTTACATTTAAGCAGTTAAAAGATTAAAAAGTAAATAAAAAAAACAGGGCCTAAAATCCTGCATTTTCAGACACTTGTCTTGTTAAAATCCCAAGCCAGGGCGCTAGCACCCAAAATAGCGGCTTCCGCACCTTTCAATTCAGAAAAAAGTAATTTCGTTTTACAGTCACCCGTCTCCCGGTTTTTGAATACCTGTAACATATTTTGCTTCATATATTTTCCGACCGGATCCATAATTAATTTACCGGCTTTGGAAGGTCCTCCGAATAAAATGATAGCCTGCGGACTTGAGAATGTCACAATATTAGCAAATGCTTCTCCTAATATTTTGCCGGTATAATCATATACCATAAGAGAAAGTTCATCTCCCTGAGCTGCTTTCAGGGAAACATCTTCAGCAGTAATCTCCCGGTCCGAAATATCGCGCAACAAACTTCTTTCCCGATTTTCCTTTTCGTCCCATCCGGCTTCCAGCATTTCCCGGGCAGTACGTGCAATCCCAGGTCCGGAAGCATATGTTTCCAAACATCCGCAACGACCACAGCCACATAAACGACCATTGTGCGGACGAACAACCATATGTCCCAGTTCTCCGGCAAAACCATCGGCTCCATATACCAATTTTTCTCCAATAACAATTCCGCTACCCACTCCGGTACCCAATGTTATCATGATAAAATTATCCATTCCGATGGCAGCCCCATATTTCATTTCGCCCATTGCTGCTGCATTGGCATCATTAGTCAACGCACACGGCAATCCGGTAGCTTCTTTTATCATATCTGCCAAATGGATCACTCCTTTTTTCGCCCAAACAACATTGGGAGCAAATTCCATACAACCTGTATAATAATTGCTATTGGGCGCTCCGATTCCAATACCGACAAATTTTTCTTTTCCTCCGGCTTCATTTATCAATTCACCAAGAGCAGGGGCTAAGGCAGCCACATATTCTTCTGCAGTATCATAAGCAGCTGTGGAAATCTTTCCTCTGTATTGTATCTGCCCTCTGGCATCTACAACTCCAAATTCAGTATTGGTACCACCAATATCCACTCCCATTACATAAGGTTTATCCATTTGATTATCTGCTTAAAAGTTATTGAAGTAAAGAGGCTACGTTGATTTTTGATTAGTTTTATTCTAAAATTTTTTCAAAAAAAAAGACTGCCGAAGCAGTCTCTGTTTTTTATGCCGGATGAATGGCTTCTGTGGGACAAACATCCGCACAAGTTCCACAATCCGTACATACTTCGGGGTCGATTTTATAAATATCACCCTCTGATATCGCTGATACGGGACACTCGTCAATACAAGTTCCGCAGGCAATACAATCTTCTGAAATAACGTAAGCCATATTCTTTTGAGTTTTTAATTTAGTTATAACCGGGGCAAAAATAGGGTGAAATATTGAAATTCCCAAAAATAACCGACTATTTATATCGTTTTTAAATAAGTTTCTATTCTTTTCTCATAAAATCACAATACAATAAGCTGATATAAATTCCGTTTTTATGGTATGATTCGTAAAAGCAAATTTATACTTCTTTTTTGGATATTGGGCTGCTCTGTTCTTTTTGGGCAAAAACAAAAAGTCAAAAACCAGCGCGATATTGACGGCCGTCTGTTACACTTCGGTTTCAGCATAGGCACACATGCGCAGGATTTATTACTGACAAATTCGGGATATACTGAAAACGGAGAGAGCTGGTTTTGCGAAATACCAGAGTATTCGATGGGATTCAGTGTAAGCCTGATTACAGATTTGCGCCTCAATCCATATATGAATTTGCGCTTCTCTCCTACCATGCATTTTGGTGACAAAAGATTTCAATATGAAAAATTTATAGGAGCAGAAGACACCGGAGAATCTTATAAAACGACCATTCGTTCCAATTACCTGACTTTCCCCTTAGACCTGAAAGTGGCTTCTCTCCGATTGAATAATTACCGTCCGTATTTTCTTGCCGGTGTGTACGGTGCTTTTGATGTAGGACGACAGAAAGAGCAGGCTCTCCTGTTGAAAACTGTGGATTATGGAATTGAATTCGGTCTGGGATGTGACTTTTATCTTCCTATTATTAAAGTTTGTCCGGAAATCAAATTTTGTTTCGGATTTGCTGATTTGATTGAGCAAAACAGGTCGGATTTGCGGGACAAAGATTTATTGAAATATACACAAGCATTGTCGAAAGGGACTTCCAGGATGATTGTGATTTCTTTTGCTTTTGAGTGATTTTAAAATAAAAGTCTTTGTTTGAGCCGATACAAGTGATATCAAGGCGTATAATTTCTTCATTGTAATTTATATTAAAGATTATTTATACATCACCGAACCCTAAAAAGAAATAAATAGGGATAGCCATATAACCTATCATAATGATATGAGAATATATGATTGATATTTTCTGCAAACGCGGTATCCATTTTTTATTACTAACTCCCATAGACTGAAACATACTCCAAAACCCTTGTGATATATGGAAATACAAGGCTAAAATCCATACGACATATATCGCTACATACCAGCCATTTGAAAACAATGTTTTTACAAGGTCATAAGGATTCTCCCCTTCATTGCCCAGAAAGTGTTGCAACTGCATTTTTGCCCAGAAATGTCCCAAGTGGATTACCAACAAGCCCAGCACAATAAGCCCTAATGCCAACATGTTTTTAGATGCCCATGATACTTTGGTCTTGCTTTTTACTTCATAATTTTCCGGTCTTGCTTTCCGGTTTTGTATGGTAAGGATAATGCCCATAATGATATGTGCCATAAATCCGAGAGCCAATACCGGAACCATAATTTGGATAAGGATATTTTCATCCATGAATTGACAAGCCGCTTCATAGGCTTCCCGTGATAGTAGCGATGTAAGATTGATTACCAAATGTAGTGTCAGGAACATTATCAGAAATAATCCGCTGATGCTCATAATTACTTTTTTTGCTATTGATGATTTCATTTTAATTTGAGTTAGATGTTATTGGTAAATACTCCGTATATATGCATTCTAAATTTCTTATGCTGCTATTCAAATAACTCTCTAATGAGATTGTTTTACTTTCCATAAATACTGATTACACTAAATTAAAATTCTTTGAATTTCTTCCTGCAAAAGTAGAAATCAGCAATATGGGAATGCTTAAGATTAACTTAGGATATTCTTAAGATTGGCTTAAGCTTGTTAGAAGTTAAATCCTTAGTATTTTATCGACCACGGATTCAAAATCTTTCTGATGGGTAGCCATTAGAATCGTAATATCAGGATATTGATGCTTGATATTTCTGAAAATGGCCATTGCGTTCTCAGAACTGATACCGGCTGTTGGTTCATCAATAACTAACAATTGCGGTTTTTTAAGCAACGCTTGTGCCAGCAATATTTTTTTCCGTTGTCCCCCACTCAAAGTCTCTCCGTTTTCTCCTAACCAACTATCTAAACCATTGGGAAGTGACAAGCGCCAGCTTTTCAAATCAACCGTTTCCAATGCCAGATCAATTGCTTCATCGGGGTATCCTTCGAAATTTTCACGAAGTGTTCCGGTAAGCAAATAAGCTTTCTGGGTAACATAAACGCATTCAGGAACAGGTAAATGTATCAACTCTTCCTCCTCATTCCATATCAATGAGCCGCTTCGGCGGTATTCGGGATAAAAGAGACTATTTAGCAGTGTGGTTTTACCTTTCCCCGTTTCTCCGAAGAGGGCCACCCATTCCCCTTTTTTTATCTCTAAAAACACTTCGCCGGTTTGTATGGATGTTTCAGGAATTCCTGCACGCACATTCTTTAAACGTAAGTTTCCCAGTGAGGAATGAATCTGTTCTGTTTCAACAGGTTGTATGCCCTGTTTGATAATTGTGTCAATATCTCTGATCTGATGTTTGACCGAGTTTCTTTCCGATTTGCCCGAAAAAAGCATTTCTGCCAATTCTGCTTGTGCCATGATGCCGAAGAAAATTCCAATGGCCATGGGGGCATCTATATCATAATTGCTTGAGCTCCAAAATAAGAATACAGCAATGTAGCTAAACCCGAGACCAACAATCAATTGCGTCCAAAATGAATTGGTTTGTAGTTTATTTTCCAACCGTTCGAGGTGTAGTAATCTCTGCTCGTACTGCCGGATGGCTTTCTCCTCCAACTGGTATTTCGAGATTTCTATCCTGCCTCTGAAGCTTTGTATCAGCGATTGATTGTTCTCTTCGCGGCATGCTTTCAGTTTCTCATAGAGTTTTTTGTTTTTCCGGAAAATGAATTGAGGGATAATAAATAGGAGAATCGCAGATGAAATCAAAAATTCGATAGCTATTACCTGCGAGAATACAGTCAGAAAGAAAAAATAAATACCGAACGAAATTATCAGCGCGCTAAACGGCAATATCCATAAAAGAATATGATTCAATAATTGGTCAACACCGTATGTAGCGTTTTCGAGTAAAGATGAGTTATTGTTAACTTGCTTTTTGAAATAAGGAAATTTAGCAACCGATTGAAATATTTTCAATTGCAGACTTTGTTGGGCATCGAGTGTGGTTTTGTGATTTTCCAATCGCTCGAAGTACCTGGTTGCCGTGCGTAGCAATGCCAGTAGGCGGATGATGGCGGATGGTATCAAATAGGCAAACAAAGTATTGGCTGTAGCGAACGCCACGCTACAAGCTGCCAAAAACCATCCTGAAATAGCGGGAAGTGCCATAAATGCCACTGTCCAGATTAATAGTAAAGAGAAACCCCTTAACCATCTGCCCGCAAAAGGTTGTACGATGTATTTTATGATAAATTTATTCATACCTCATCTGTTCTCCCCAATTTAAGTCTATGATTGTATCGGCAACGGCTTCGAACATTTTTTCGTGAGAGGCTACAATAACCAACCGGTCTTCGGACAATTTCGTTATTTGCGGAAGAACGATTCCGATGGTGTCGGCATCCAGGTTTGCCGTAGGCTCATCTAAAATGGCAACAGGTTTCGGATGCAACATCATCCGGACGAGTGTAACCAATTGTTTTTCACCGCCTGAAAGCTGTTTCCCGTTGTGGCTCAATTCGGTTTGCCAACCGTTTTCTTTTTTAGCAAGAATCTTGTCCAATAATTCAGGATAGGGGTCGTACCCGGCTTTCTTCTTTTCAAGAAAGACATTGTATTGCAACGTTCCGTCGAAAATGAAAGGAAACTGGTTCATGTACGATGAATTTGCTTTCAGCCATTGGTGAGATAATTGATTGTCTTTTCCGTTTACCGAAATTGTACCGTCTTGCACCGACAGGCTTCCTGCACAGATTTTCAACAAGGTAGATTTTCCCGAACCTGAAATACCTTTCACAAGTACCAATCCTTTTGATGGCAATTCCAGATGGATGTCGTGCAGTACTTTCACCGGCGAATCAGGATAAGAAAAATTCAAACCACTTATTTCAAGTGAACTAAGCACTTGGTTTGTATCGTTCAAAGGTGTGTCCATCTCTTTTTCCAGAATGGGCATTACCTGTTTTACCGATGCCAAAGCCCTGTTACGGTCATGGTAGGCGCTCACGAATTTTCGTATATAAAAGAAAAAATAGGGCGAGAGAGTGAGTAAGAATAGGGCGGTATGGAAATCATACCCTTTTCCATAGCCGTCACCTATCATAATTCCCAGAATACTCATTCCCAGATAAATGGCAACGGCAGCGATGCCGATTGTAACAAAAAGCTCCAGTACTGCTGAGGACAGAATGGCAACCCGCATCACGTTAGTAGTCGCTTTATTCAGTTCCCTGCTTTTTTTGGATAAAAATTGATATTGCGGTTTGAAGTTGTCTAAATTGACTATTTCAGCAATAGTCTGGAGACGATTATAGAAAACGGCCGAATATTTCAAGAAAAGATTGATGTGTTTTTTATGAAGTTCCTCTGCTCCCACACCAATAATAATCATCAGAACCGGAATGACTAATAAAGAAATCAGGAGTATGAAACCTACCCATTTTTCCATCCAAAAACTAACGACTAACAACAGGATACTGACAAGAACGGATGCGATGGCATATGGAATAAAAAAAGCAAAGAAGGGTTTCAAATCATCACTTATTTTGGTCATAAACAATGTGCTCGATATGGAGTCGAATTGACTATCGTTTAGCAATATCGGGTAGAGTTTTTTTCTGATTCCGGAAACAATGATATTCCCTGCTTTGTAATTGAATAACGATGCAAAATGAACAAAAACATATCTTCCTGTAAGAAATGCCGATGCTTTTAATAACTCGTCGGGCAGAACTAGTCCATTATTAAGCCATGAAGCAGCAAATCCTGACAAATACCAGCAAAAAATGACAAAACATCCTGCACTTAAAATGGTGAATACCGAAGCTGAAAGATAGGCACCTTTTGCTTCAGCTATCTTTTTTCCCAGCCATCGGGATGCACTTTCCTGATTCGAATTCATTGATTAATTGTTATGTATTCGTTTTATTATCAACTAATGTATTTGAAGTAGAGGTATAATTAGTTTTGCGATTGTATAGTTATTTTTTTCACTGTCTATAGTGATTTTTATATCCAACAGGTCGCAGAAACGCTTTACTATGGGAAGTCCCAGTCCAAAACCTTTCACTTTAGTCTCCTCAAAAGAGTAGGAGCGATAAAACTTATCAAAAATAAAATCTAATTCCTTCGCAGAAATTCCATATCCCGTATTTTCTATCTCGATAATCAGATTTTCTCCTTGTTGAAATGCCCGGATATTGATTTTTCCTGTGTCATTACTATATTTTACTGCATTTGATATCAGGTTGTTGAGTATGGTGGAAAAAGAATATTCATCTGTATATAACGTTTTTTCCAACGGTTGAATCGTTGTTATCACTTCTAATTTCTTGTTCAGTATAGCATCTGTGAATATACATACGCTGTTATTAATCAGATTTTCTACCGAATGGCGATCGTAGTTTAACGCACTCTTTCCTTCTTCATATCTTGTTAAGATAAGCAGTTGTTCAACCATATCGTTCAATTTATCAACTTCTTTGATACAGGCTGCTATTTTCTCTTTATATTCAGCTTCGCTACGTGGTTTACGAATAAGAACTTCCATTGTCCCCTTCAGCACAGAAAGAGGAGTGCGGAACTCATGGGAGGCATAAGACGTAAACGATTTTTCTCTTTCTACTGCATGCTCAATCCTGTCAAGCAGATTGTTTATCGTTTCGGAAAGTTCATATAGTTCGTCTTTATTATTTGGAAGCGGGATCCTTGCACTTAAGTTATTATGTGTGATAGTATTGGCTATATTTATTATCTCTCGAATAGGCTTTGTGCTTTTCTGGGCAATTTTGCGTGATATGGCAAATAATAAAAGAATAGAAAAAACACAACCGACACAACATACCCGAAGAAGAATCATAAATAAATGCTCCACATCTCCTAATGTAATATTAGTGACATCTAACTTATCCACATGTAGTTTGAAAACAATTAAAATAAGAGCGCACAGAATCATTGTAAGCAATACTGTACCCACAATAATATAAAGTGCTATCCGATTTTGCAGTGATAGTTTCTTCATGATTTAATCGTTTGCAATATAACCGACACCCCGCACCGTTTTTATGAAATTATTCTCTTTACCGATATTCAATTTTTTCCGTAGAGAATTCATAAAAACATCTATAACTCCTGTGTCGTATGCAAAATTGATATTCCAAACCTTATCTATAATTTCATCCCGTGTACAAATTTTTCCTTTATTGCGAATCAGGAATTCGAGCAATGCAAATTCCCGCCCGGTAAGAGATATTTCTTTGTCTTTGTTGAAGACCTGATAGGAGGATTTATTCAACGAAATATCTCCAAGCGTGAGAATTTCATCTTCCTGCTTGTTTCTGAAATGTATTTTTATCCGTTCAAGCAATTCCTCAAACGAGAAAGGTTTTTTTATGTAATCGTTTGCTCCTGACCTTAACCCTTCTATGGTTTCTTTAACCGTATCCTTTGCTGTAAGAAACAAGATAGGAGTTTCTTTATCTTGTTTGCGAATTTCCTTGCACACATCAATGCCGTGCATTCCCGGAAGCATCCAATCCAGTAATACCAAATCAGGTTTTGAACGATAGAACTTATCCACTCCCTTTATTCCATCGGAAGCAACAGTAATATCGTAACCTTCTTCTTCCAATCCTTCTTTCAGAAAGTTGTAAATGCCCGGTTCATCTTCTACTATTAATATATTCATAACGTATCGTTCCTAAAAATAAATGCCATACAAAGTTACTCTATCTTTAAGACATAATTTTGATATGGATGCATAATCTACGATACAAAGGTAAGTGATATGAAAAATATTATCCTTAAGATTGGCTTAGGATTGTCTGTTGTTACAGATTCATACATATCTACGCGTTGAAAAATCATCAATATATCCGAGACAGTAGCGAGTTGTTTGAGGAAATGCAGCGTCAAACGCAGAAATACGCACGCTTGCCAAATCGTTACCTCTATCGCTGAAAAAACTCGCTTAAAGACTTCTATTCAACAATTTATCCCCCAAAGATATTTTTTTAAAATAAACTCTCTGCAAAACCATCCCAGGAAAGATTGCTTTTTTCCTTGTCTATAGCCTCAACAAAACGGGTTTTGCCCATTTCAAATAACTGATTAATTTGAGTTGCGATACTTTCAACATCCGGTGTACAAACAAGGCCCGTTCGAGCTGGCTCTATGGTTTCCCTTAATCCTCCTACGTCTGTTGCCACAATCGGAACTTCAAAATGATAAGCAACCGGAATTACTCCGCTCTGTGTAGCTGATTTATAAGGTAAAACCAAAACATCAGCAGCAGAAAAGAATTCAGGAACCCGGGTGTCATCTATATATTCATTAAATACCTTGATGCGCTCAACAGCCGGAGAGGTTTTAATTTGGGCCTCATATTTATCAAAACTGCCATAACTTTCACCGGCAATGACTAATTGGTAAGAATTATCAAGTAAAGACATGGCCTGTATCAGCAAATCCAAGCCTTTATAGTCTCTTATCAAACCGAAAAACAAAAGTGTTTTTTTGTTTGTATCCAATCCTAAAAGACGGCATGCTTCTGCATGGTCAAGTTTTTCGCCGAAATGATTATATAAAGGATGTGGTTTAAGTATAAAATCAGCATCCGGTTTGAGTTGCAACAAATCTCTTTTAACGGCTTCGCTCATCACCACAAAGCGGGAACATTGATTGAAAAACAACCGGGTGAGCGGTTTGTCAAAAAATTTCGGCTCATGCGGAATCGCATTATCTATCACACAAACCACCTTAACACCCTTATTTTTGAGTTTTTTAGCCACATGTCCGAGAGATGGTGCAAAAAAACTCATCCAATATTTCATGATTAGAACATCCGGCCTCCAATCTTCTATTTTACGAGCTGTTGATTCATAGGAAAATGGATTGATTGTATTGAGAACAGCCTCACTATCAATGGGAATAGCATGGTCTTTTTCTGTCACATACTGAGTTTTTCCGGGAAATAAAAAGCCTGGATACTGACACGTAAAAGTAAAAGCTTTGACTTCATGACCTTGCTTCTCAAGCGCCTGATAAAGCAATGCATTGAATTGTGCGATTCCCCCACGAAAAGGATAAAAGGTAGATAAATAAGCTATTCTCATATTTGACGGGCAAATGACAATAAATCTTCAAAAAAATAATCTATCAAAGATACATCTTTTTCTTCATCTTTGTATTTGTTGCCCACCAAAACCGTACACATTCCTGCATTTTTTCCGAACTTCATGTCCGACAGACTGTTCCCAAGCATAATACTCCGGGAAAAATCCAATCCGGGAAAATCTTGTTGCGCCTGCCATGCCATACCAATATTAGGTTTTCGGCCAGGACTGGAATCTTCCAGATCCGTACAGACATATATTTTATCGATCCGTCCTCCTGTAGTTGTTATTTTCCGAAGCATTTGTGAATGAATATTTTCTAATGTATCAACTGTCATAACTCCACGACCAACACCTCTCTGGTTGGTGACTATCAATATATATTGAAAATGAGTATTTAAGATAGCCAAAGCTTCCAATACTCCCGGCAAGAATTCAAATTCTCCGGGTGTTTTGACATAATCTCCGGGCAACTCCCTATTGATAACTCCGTCCCGGTCTAAAAATAATACATTATAAAAATTCTTCTTCATTTATCGGAATACCTGTTGTGCTTTTTCATAATCTTCCGGAATACCTATATCAATAAAATACCCATAACTGATAAAACCGGAAAGTTTATTATCAGAAACTTTTACTGCAAAATAATCATTTTCCATTGAAAATTTTTCCGGAAAAGCATCCAAGGCATGTTTATTGATCGCATAAATGCCACCGTTAATCAACCCATCGGAACAATATTTTTTTTCTTCAAAACGAACAATTCTGTTGGTTTCTTTATCAAATGAAACAGTACCATATCTATCAAAATCTTTCAAGGGTTTTAAGGCGAGAGTTGTTTCTACACCCTGTAATTGATGAAATCTGAGTAAGCGTTTCAAATCCACATCAAAAAAAGTATCTCCATTGATAACGATAGCTGATTGTTCTGTCACCGCCGACAAAGCATATTTGATAGCACCTCCTGTACCTAAAGGAGATTGTTCTACTTTATTTAGCACCTCAAAAGGCAAATCAAGAGCCCCTATCCATTTTTCTACAATTTCGTGTTTATAACCCAAAGAAAGAATCACTCTTTGTGGGCCATAAGGCTCCAGATATTTGAAGAGATAATGAAGGAAAGGCTTCCCTGACACTTCTGCCATACATTTAGGCACATCGCTGACAACTGATTGCAGGCGACTACCAATCCCTCCGGCTAAAATAATGACCTCCATTGAAATTTTGAATTTTGAATTTTGAATTTTGAATTTTGAATTCAAATTTCAGGTTCCGAATATATTTTGTTCTACTATTTCACAAATGATATGTCCGACGAGGATATGAGCTTCCTGAATGCGGGGAGTATCTTCAGAAGGCATATCCAGCAGAATATCGGATAAAGTCTTCATTATTCCTCCATTCTTGCCTGTCAAACCAATAGTCTGCACTCCCATCTCACGGGCTTTTTCAAAAGCTTTAACGATATTCGGAGAATTACCTGAAGTTGACAAACCTACGAGTACATCACCTTTCTTTGCAGAACCGGAAATCATCCGGGCATAAATATGATCAAATCCATAATCATTTCCAACAGCAGTCAGGTAAGAAGTATTACAATGCAATGCCTCTGCGGGTAAACTGGGCCGGTCAAAATAAAAACGGCCGGAAAACTCAGCCGAAAGATGTTGCGCATCGGCAGCACTACCACCATTCCCACAGAAAAAAACTTTACCTCCTTGTTTGAAACAATTTATAATCACTTCTGCTGTACCGGAAATACGGCTCAACAGTTGTTCATCCTGCAAAATAGTTTGTTTTACATCAATCGATGATTGTATTCTTTGTTTGATCATTCTTTCCAAGTTTATATACTCCAGGTGAAAAGTCCGTCTTTAACAAAACGATAAGCATAAAAATACCCTCCAAAACGTTCCAATACTTTCATGACAGTAAACTTGCGGTTATCCGGACAATAAAACAACATGAAACCACCACCGCCTGCTCCGGAAATCCGCCCGCCACTGGCTCCTGCCTTTTTTGCTTCGAGATAAATCTCATCTAAAAAATCATTGGAAACCTCTTTTGCCATCTGTTTTTTATAGGCATAACCCTCATCAAAGATTTCTCCGATCCGGTTGACCTTACCCATCAGTAAGGCCTCTTTCATCTCCCGGGCTTGTTCTTTGATCTTATGCATTGCTTCAACAGATGAACGCCGGTTATCTACTACATTTTTTTGCTGCTCTTTGATGATATCAGAAGATACATGCGTAGTCTTTGTAAAATATAGCAACAAATTATTTTCCAATTCATACAGATGTGGTTTATCTATTCGCAAAGGATTAACAATCACCTTGTTATCTTTATAGAACTCCATATAATTAACGCCTCCGAAAGTAGCAGCATATTGATCCTGCTTTCCTCCGGCCATTTCCAAGTCAACCCGCTCTATATCATACGCATATTGAGCGACATCATAACTTCCCAAAGGCAAATGCAACCATTCCACAAAAGCGCCTAAAATAGCCACGACCAAAGTAGAAGATGTCCCCAACCCGGATCCTGCCGGTACATCCACAGAAGTACTCAAACGAAATCCCTTGGCTACAGGCATATAATCCTTTCTTATCCGGTTATAAACACCTTTCAGTAAATCCAACGTTCCATCAATCGGCAAAGAATCTGCCAATTCAAACTCCTGATATTCCCCTCGTTCCAGACTCTCCAAGATAATTTTTGGCTCCTCTAAGGGTTGAATACTGGCATGAGCATATAAAGAAATCGTTGCATTTAAAATCGCCCCTCCATATAAATCAGAGTAAGGACTAACATCAGATCCACCACCGGCGAGACCGATTCTGAGGGGGGCTTTGCTTCGGTATAGCATAAAAAAGAAATTACGAATTACGAATTACGAATTAGAAATTACCGATATAAAAATTGAAATCAATCATTCGTAATTCCTAATTCGTAATTCGTAATTAAATTAGTATCTATAATGTTCCGGTTTATACGGCCCATCCTGTTTTACGCCTAAATAAGCAGCCTGTTCGGAAGTAAGTTGGGTGAGTTTAACACCTATATTACCTAAGTGCAGGCGGGCAACTTCTTCATCTAAGTATTTAGGGAGGCGGTATACATTCACTTCGTAATCTTTTTCCCAGAGGTCGATTTGAGCCAGGGTTTGATTGGTGAATGAATTACTCATAACAAATGACGGATGACCGGTTGCACAACCTAAGTTCACCAAACGACCTTCAGCCAACAAGAAAATCGAATTTCCGGCAGGGAAAGTATATTTATCTACCTGAGGTTTGATATTCAGATGTTTAACTCCCGGGTAATTGATCAATTTATCTACTTGTATTTCATTATCGAAGTGACCGATATTACATACAATAGACTGATCTTTCATTGCTTTCAGGTGATCAATGGTAATTACATCCTTGTTGCCTGTAGTAGTTACAAAGATATTTCCTTCTTTAACAGCTTCTTCCATAGTGGTTACCTGAAATCCTTCCATGGCCGCCTGAAGGGCACAGATCGGATCTATTTCGGTAACAATGACACGGGCGCCGTAGGAGGCCATTGAGCGGGCACAACCTTTACCCACATCACCATAACCCAATACCACAACCACTTTTCCTGCAATCATCACATCAGTTGCCCGTTTGATACCATCAGCCAAAGATTCCCGGCAACCATACAAATTATCGAATTTAGACTTAGTCACAGAATCGTTTACATTGATGGCCGGGATCAACAATTCACCCCTTTCCATCATTTGATATAAACGATGCACCCCGGTAGTTGTTTCTTCTGAAACTCCTTTCAACTCGGCAACAGTCCT
>JAVBMQ010000060.1:0-7717 GCA_031552335.1 Bacteroidales bacterium
ATTTACATTTGTAAGTCATTTATATATAAAAATGACTATCACAATAGCGTGTGATATTGAAAAATATAAAGTATATGAAGAAATATTTATTGATAGCTGCTATCTTATTTACCGCAGGAGGGTTTGCTCAAACAAAAGTGATCAAGCAGACAGCTGTGAAAAGTAATAATTACGGAGTCAATTATTTTTTACCGGAAACAGAATTGATTGTAAGAGCTGAATATTCAAAGGTTACAGCCCAGGCTGGAACATATTATAAATATGCACAAAAATATCTGGGAATCAATGATCCGGTGACGGAAGACCAGGTGTATTATACTTTGGATAAAATATCGGTTATATCCAAAGGTATTCCTGATAAAAATCAGTCTTATCTGGTAGAATTCAAATCCGGAACAACAGCTCCGTTTGTATATCTGACAGAAGATGGTTTGATTTGTACAATCAATGCGGATTATACCCCGGACAAAACAGCAGAAATTTCAGCAAAAGAAAAAACAGCAGAAACAAAGCTCTCTCCTCATTCTGTTTATACGGAAGAATATTTACAGGCTGGTTCGGTGGGTAAAATGGCCGAAATATCTGCTAAACAAATTTATCGTTTAAGAGAGAGTCGTATGGACTTATTAACCGGAGATGCAGAGAATGTTCCCCGGGATGGAGAAGCTATGAAGCTTGTTTTACAACAATTAGAAGTGCAGGAAAATGCCTTGGTAGAACAGTTCAAAGGAATTATTACAACAGAAAAAAAAGTATATGAAGTTTCTCTGATCCCGACCGGTGATATCGAGAAAGATGTCTTATTCCGTTTTTCTAAGTATCTGGGAGTTGTAAAGTCAGATGATTTGAGCGGAGCCCCTGTGATGTTTAGCTTGAAAAATTTGAATAAAAAACCGGAAATTACCAATCCGAAAGAATTGGAAAAAATAGCCAAAGCCAAAGAAAATCCCAAGGGAATCATATATAATATTCCAGGGAAAGCTTCTGTTGATGTAATTTTCGGAACAAAAAACATGTTTTCCGGAGATGTGCTGGTATCTCAATTCGGAGACACGGAAACATTGGCCCCGAATATTTTTGAAGATAAAAAAGCCCCTGTAAAAGTGTATTTTTACCCCGAAACAGGAGGAATTAAACAAATAATACAATAAAAATTTTGAATTTTGAATTTTGAATTTTGAATTGTGTGGAACAGGAGTTTTTACGCAATCAAAATTTAAAATTTAGAATTCAAAGTTCAAAATTCAAAATTTCTAAATGATCTGGAACGAAACGATGGAGTGCATGTCCCGTCAGGACTTGCGTAAACTCCAGGGAATTAGGCTGAAAAAGGTAGTAGAACGTGTTTATCACAATTGTGAACCCTACAGGAAAAGAATGCAGGAAGCCGGAATTACTCCGGCTGATATCGAAACAATTGATGATATCGTTAAATTACCATTTACTTCGAAGAAAGATTTAAGGGATTATTATCCTTTTGGTTTATTGAGTACACCCATGTCGGAGATTGTGCGTGTGCATGCCTCTTCCGGAACTACAGGTAAACCTATTGTGGTCGGATATACCCGCAATGACCTGAATGTATGGAATGAAGTGGGCGCCCGCTGTTTTTCTGCTTATGGATTAGGCAGGAATGATGTGATTCAGGTGTCATATGGCTATGGATTGTTTACCGGAGGATTAGGTGCACATACAGCAGTAGAAACCATCGGAGGTACGGTAATCCCGATGTCAAGCGGTAATACGGAAAAGCAGATTATGTTGATGCATGATTTAGGTGCAGTGGGTCTGGCATGTACTCCTTCTTATGCATTATACCTGGCAGATGCCTTGAAAGATTCAGGTATCTCCCGTAACGAATTCAAACTGAAGGTAGGTATCTTTGGTGCAGAGCCCTGGACGGAAGCCATGAGAAAAGAATTGGAAGAAAAACTGGGAATTAAAGCATACGATATATATGGCCTGACGGAGATCATTGGTCCGGGTGTAGGTCATGAATGTGAACTGCAGGATGGAACACATCTTTGTGAGGATCATTTTTATCCTGAAATTATCAATCCGGAAACAGGGGAGCCGGTGCTTCCGGGAGAAACGGGGGAATTGGTTTTTACCACCCTGACAAAAGAAGGAATGCCCCTGATCCGTTTCCGTACCCGTGATCTGACATATCTCAATTATGATAAATGTGCTTGTGGAAGGACTTCCGTACGTATGGGACGTATCCTTGGACGCAGCGATGATATGTTGATTATCCGTGGTGTCAATGTATTCCCGTCGCAAGTTGAATCTGTTATTTGCGAAATGCCGGAATTCGAACCTCATTATATGTTGATTGTTGATCGCGTAAATAACCTGGATACTTTTGAAGTACAGGTGGAAATGCGGGAAGAGTTCTATTCCGATGAAGTAAATAAAATGTTGGAACTACAAAAGAAAATCCGCCATCGCCTGCAAAATGTAATTGGAATTGCGCCGGATGTCAGATTGGTGGAGCCCAGAAGTCTGGAAAGAAGTCAGGGAAAAGCCAAGAGGGTGATGGATAAACGGAAGTTTGTTTAAAATGTCATTTTACCATTAAAACTAAGAAACTATGTTAATCAAACAGCTGTCTATTTTTCTTGAAAATAAGAAAGGACGTTTCACAGAAGTTGCCAATATCCTGGGTGAGGCAGGAGTTAATATGACTGCTTTTACAGTGGCCGAAAATTCGGATTTTGGTATTTTGCGCCTGATCGTTTCTGATCCGGATAAAGCGAAAGAAGTCTTGAAAAGTAAATTATATGCAGTAAATGTAACGGATGTCGTTTGTTTGGAATGTCCCAATGTGCCTGGTTCTCTGGGTCGTGCCATGACAATCCTTACCAATGCCGGTATTTTTGTGGAATACATGTATGCTTTTGCAGCTGGAGATGTGGCCCGGGTCGTTATTCGTCCTGATGACATTAATAAATGTGTGGAAGTGTTGAAAAATAACAAACTCGAATTACTGGCTGCAAGCGAGTTGTATAAGTTATAACATGGGGTTAATAATTCTTAATTCGCAACTCTTAACTCTTAATTCCATAGAGATTCACTATCTTTGTGCGCTAAAACTCTACAAATGAGATATAGAATATTGTATTTTTTATTTGCCGTGCTACTTCTCTCTGCTTGTGGAGAATATAATAAGGTGTTGAAAAACCCTGATTATGAGGTGCGTTACAAATATGCCAAAAAATATTTTGATGAGGGGAAATTTTCCCGTTCAGCTACTCTTTTAGAAGAATTGGTACCCCTTTTCAAAGGAAGTTCATATGCGGAAGAATCTCTTTATTTGTTGGCTCAAAGTTATTATGGACAAAAAGATTATGTGACGGCATCTGAATATTTTGCTACTTATTACAATACTTATCCTAAAGGAGAATATGCGGAATTATCCCGTTATTACGGGGCTTATGGTTTGTATCTGGACTCTCCTGATGTGAGATTGGATCAAAGTCAGACTTATAAAGCCATTACGCGTTTCCAGGATTTTATGGAGTATTATCCCCAAAGTGAACGTAAAGATGAGGCTCAGCGTATTTTGTTCGAATTGCAGGAGAAATTAGCGTTGAAGGAGTTATTGGCGACACAATTGTATTATAATCTCGGGAATTACATGGGAAATAATTATCTTTCCTGTGTGATTTATGCACAAAATGCATTGAGATCATATCCGTATTCCAAATACAGGGAAGATTTTCTGTTTTATTCCATCCGGGCCAAATATGATATGGCAGAGCAAAGTGTGGAAGAACGAAAAGCCGTCCGGTACAGAGATGTAATTGATGATTATTACGCATATGTCAATGAGTTTCCGGAAGGTAAACATATAAAACAGGTAAACCGTTATTATAGCAAAGCAAGACACGAAATCGGAGAAACTTATTAATCGTATTAAAAGAATAAAAATTATATATAAATCATGGATTATAGAAAAACAAACGCACCTTTGACGACAATTACCCGGGATATGATGTCTTTATCGGCAGAAACCGGAAATGTATATGAAACTGTAAGGATCATCGGTAAACGTGCCAATCAAATCAGTGTTGAAATGAAACATGATTTGGAAAAAAAATTGCAAGAGTTTGCTTCTTTTAACGATAATCTGGAAGAAGTTTTTGAAAATAGAGAACAAATTGAAATTTCCCGTTATTTTGAAAGACTTCCTAAACCGACATTGATTGCTACACAGGAATTTATTGATGGAGAAGTTTACTACAGAAATCCGAACAAAGAAAAAGATAAGTTCTGATACTTATGATACAGAGAATTCAAACTGTTTATTTTATACTTATCGCCGGCTTGATGCTGGCGATGTTGTTTCTGCCCCTTGGAGAAGCTTCCGGAGATACAGGTCTGGTAATGAAGGCTAATGGGATATTTCAGCGTTCCGGAGACTTATTATATGCTACCTGGATTTTATATGCATTTGTTATTCTTGTGGCTTTGGACGCTTTATCAGCTATTTTTTTATATAAAAACAGACCTCTCCAAATTAAATGCTCGTATGTTAATTGCATTCAGATACTTTTGGTTTACGGATTGTTCTTTTTTTATCACTATTCCTTTTTTTCAAAAGAACAGTATGAATATTATGAAACAACCATGTTCATTACCCTGGCTTTTCCTGCGGTAGCATTGATATTGAATTTTCTGGCCATCCGGGGTATCAAAAAAGATGAAAAACTGATCAAATCATTGGATAGAATCCGGTAAGAGGAATGATTGAGGAGCATGTAAAAATACATGATAAGTTTTCCGTAGAAATGAAAGTTGGCTTCACGGCTCACCAGGAACGTGAAGTGAATGATTTTTCAATGAATATGTGGATGTATATTCCCAATGCATTGGATATCAATAAATATACATACTCAAAATATGAATTTTACAAGGATGTAAAGTCTCATATTCGTTTAATAACTCCTATTTATCGGTTATATGAAATCGCTCAACCGGAAGAGTTACCTTTTAAACTCTTGAAAAATTCGTTTTTCAAGTTGACAGAAGATCCCTCAAAAAGTAATATCGCCGACTATGAAATGCATATCAAGATGTTTCAGTCCATCCTGAAAAGTTCTTTAAGAGAGGAAATTCTTTTTATCAAACGTTGTAAATCTGACGAAAATCGCTCCATTGCTATTTCAAACTATATTGATAATACTTCATTAATAACGGAGAGGTACCGGAGTTTGGGAAATATCCTGAAAGTACCTGTTATTGAGCAGAATGTATTTGAATATTTTGTTTTTTGTGATGAATTCATGAGTAATCTGATAGAGTTGAATACATTCAATTTATTAAAGTATTTGAGAGATACACATGATGATGTATATGCTAAAACTAAATCGGATATACTCCGCTTGATTAACAATGAGATCAATTACAAAAAAACGAATGGTTTTCCGGTTGTGGAAAAAGAAAGTCCGTCGGCTAATCGCGATGTAGTAAGTCGTTTTTCGGCCTTGAAAAAATATATAGAAAGCCAGCTTTTCCTGAAGGTAAAAATGCATGAAGACGGGGTGTTTGTCCGCCAGTTTTATTATAGTCTTGCAGCAGGTATTTCTATGATATTTGCTACCATTGTAACTTTTTCGTTTCAATCGAAGTATGGTAATTTTACCTTGCCATTATTTATTGCATTGGTAGCAGGATATATGTTGAAAGACCGGATCAAAGAACTTTCCAGATATTATTTTTCTCATAGGTTAGACAGCCGGTATTTTGACAATAAAACAGATCTCAATATCAATGATGTGCCTGTAGGATGGTTTAAGGAAAGTCAGTCTTTTGTCAAGGAGGATCAAATACCTGTTGAAGTCAGACAATTACGTAACCGCTCTGCCATCCTGGAAGCAGAAAACAGGATCAATGATGAAAAAATTATTCTTTATCGTGTAGGTATGCAGTTGAATAGGAGAGATATCAATCAATCTAATATTTATCCGGTTGCCGGAGTAAATAATATCCTCCGTTTTAATCTGACACAGTTTATCCGGAAAATGGACAATCCTCATGTTCCCCTTTATGTTACTGATGGCGAAAGTGATTATAAGATCATTGAAGGCGAAAAGATTTACTACCTCAATTTCATTCTCCGTTACGAATATTTAGATCAATTGGAATTAAAAAGATATAGAATTGCCTTTAATAGGGAGGGGATCAAAAACCTTGAAAGGTTTTAGGGAATTACGAATTACGAATTAGGAATTACGATTTTTTTCGTTCATAAATTGAGATTCATTCGTAATTCCTAATTCGTAATTCGTAATTTTATAAAGCGTTGAAGTGATATCCAACTGCCACTCCCAACGTATGATGGCTCTCGTCATCAGAGAGGAAAGTATATTTCCAGAATGCGCTGATGCGCCAGGTCTGAGCAAATTCATACCTGATGTCCCAGCCGAGATTTAATCCGACTTTATTATTATTTCTTCCATCATAACTGCCGATTCCTTCTATTCTCTTTTCGTGCAGATAATAATATCCGAGACCGGCAACAGGAGCCATTCCCCAATTTGGACGATTGATGATGTAAAAATGTCCGTTTAGGTCGATATTGTATATTTGTATATCAAATTTTGAATTGTTATCCTCATTGTATCTGATCCATGGATTCATACTAAATGCCAGATTTAACTGGAAAGGGTTGGAGAAATGATAAGCTCCCCGTATCCCACCAAGAAAATCGTGATAGCTGGTAATGTAAGATCCTTGTACGCCTACATAAATATCTCCGGCACTTGTTGTTCTTTGTGCCTTTGTATAGAGGGAAAAAATAAACATTGCACTAAGCAGAAATAGCCTTTTCATTTTGTTCTTTATTTTGTTTGGAAGGAAATGGTGATTAGTTGAGAATTGAGAATTATTTTTTTGCGTTAGCTAATTCTCAATTCTCAATCTTAAAAATTTATTTTGTTGTTTTCGGAGCCGCTATCGGGAATTTGCTGAATAACTTCTCGGTGGCTTTATTGATCTCTTTTGGGTCTTTTATTTCCTTAACCAGATCATCACTGCTATCAACTACTGAGCTTACTGCGGCATCCCATACAGGAGCATTGTTTCTGTCTATCATATCGACTGCAAGAACACCTTCTTTATCTATACCTCCGATGATGGATGCATCATCATAATAACTTCTGTACATAGGAGCCATAGTTCCCGCCAAAGCTGGTCTTACAGGAGCCCAGTCAGGAATTGCATCTTTTGTTTCTATATTAACTTTGGCATATAAAGTGGTAATAACTTTATAAGTTCCGTTTCCGGATTTATCTTCTTTAAATCCTCTGAGAGATAATTCATTGGCAATAGCCCGTTGAATATTTTGAACATCATAAATGGTAATTTGTGCAGGTAGCTTTGTTCCGTCATAAGGAATAATGCTGAAGGTTTCATTCGGAATGATTGGTTTGTCTCCGTAAGTATTACTATTTAACAACGAATAGGACGTGGAACATGAACTGAACGCTAATAATGCCAATCCTGCCACAAATGAAAAAACAACAGCCTTTTTCATAACATTAATTTTATTTGTTAGTACGTTAAATATCTAATTTAACATATAACACAATTAGAGTAGGATTTGTTTTGATTATATGTCGTAGGGGGGGACTATTTTTCGCCCCGAAAGATGTTAAAAACCAACAAAATAAATGATAAAATTTTTTTTTGTACAATACAGGGGGAAAAAAATTGG
>JAVBMQ010000024.1:0-30387 GCA_031552335.1 Bacteroidales bacterium
ATTCACGCGAATTTGCGTTGTAAATGTGTGTTGTTATCAAAATAACAAACACCAATAACTTTTTTAACATGGTCTTTGTTTTCATCCAAAAACGCAAAGATAGGGAAAAAATATTAATTTTGCCATATGAAAAAAGTACTTATTATTCTTTGTATATTTTTACCGTTATACGGATTTGCCCAGCAGGCACATCAGTATACAGTAAGTGGTACATATGTGGAATATCCGGAAGATCCCATGAATAAACAAATGGAGGTTTATCTTATTAACACCACGACCGTTAATATATCATACGTAGGAATGGGTTCTGCTCCGTACCAGTGGTATAAATATACAACAGGAACACCCGGAACTCCGATTCCCGGGGCAACAAGTGCTGTTTTAACCAATGCTTCTGCTGATTGTGGGTATTATTTGATGGCAAATGGTTTGGTTTCTAAATATATATGGCTTGTCAATTATACCCAAAGCGCCAACCGCATACAATTTCAGTCTTTGTCGGTAGCAGATGCCAATTGTGAATATGTTACTTTGCATCCGGATATGACTGTTCCGGATATCAACTATTATACGGATAAAGGATCGGAATCTTCGATCAACAGAAAATATGCCGTATCCTATCAAACCTGGGATATTGAAAATGCACAGAAAAAAGATACTACAGAGTTTCTAACCACTGCTTATGCTGTATCAGCTCCTCTTACAGATACTCCATTTACTATGTATGATGTTTATGCCAGAGAACTGGGACTGGTTAACAGTATTACCAGTGATGAATATGCTGCTATTGCAGTTACAGCTCAGGGAGCTACTGCTGAAGTTGTAGAAGATGATGCTGATGCAGATAATAAAGTTCCCGGACCCGATGGTTCTTTGTCTGCACCGGCAAGGGGTATTTTTACAGCCAATGCCAATGAACCTGTGGCTGCATTTTATGTGTGGTCGGTATATAAAACCGATGTAAGTACGGATAACCCATTGATTCGTTATACCGACAGGGTTTTACGTTATACCTTCGAAGAGAGTGGTGATTACGAAATCCGTCTGGATGTCAGTGATCGTACCTCTAAATGTTTGGATACAAAATCTTTCACTTATACCATAACAGATTTTTATTTAGACGTACCCAATGCCTTTTCACCCGGGGCTACTCCCGGAGTAAATGATGAGTTCAAAGTTGCTTATCGTTCTGTTGTTTCTTTCAAAGCCTGGATTTTTAATCGTTGGGGTAAAGAATTATTTTATTGGACAGATCCGGAATTGGGTTGGAATGGTAAGGTCGGAGGGAAGCTTGTTCCCCCCGGAGTCTATTTTTATATCATTGAGGCAAAAGGTTCGGATGAGAAAATGCATACAAAAAAGGGGCATATCAATATTTTGAGAGGGAAATAAATTTTTATTCAGAAGAGTTTGTATTTGCTTGTAAGTTATTGATTTTGATTGTCAATAACTTACAAGCATTTTTTTGAGCTATCTATGTGTAATGGGAAGTGTTTGCCTCCATTGGGTTCATTTTTAAATGAATAGGAGTTTTGCTCGAATAAGTTTATTGTTTTAACTTATTAAAGTGCAATGTTTTATAAAAAATATTACTATCCTGGAAAATCTAAAAACCATACCCAAAGGTATTTGTTGCTATTTATAATCATTATAAATAAAATCTTTACAATATGAATATTTATATATCAACTTACACAAAAAAAACAGTTCGCTATTTATGGTTTTCACTTCTGTTTCTTTTACTATGTGCAAACATGAATATTCATGCTCAATGGACAGGCAGCGGGACAAGCGGAGATCCGTATTTAATTAACAGCATATCTGATTTGGCAACATTGGCAAGCAACGTCAACAACGGAACATCGACTTATTCCGGCCAATTTTTCAAATTAATGATCAATCTGAATCTGAATGGAGATGCCTGGACACCTATCGGAACTGCTACTACAGGACGACAATTTCAGGGGAACTTCGATGGTAATAACCATATTATTTCAGGGTTGACCATTAATCTGCCAACGACAGATAATATCGGACTTTTCGGTTTTACAACTAATGCTACCATCCGGAACTTGGGGGTAGAAACTGCTCAGACGGGGGTAATCGGACGAGCTAATACTGGTATCTTAACCGGATCGCAAAATGGAGGAAGTATTACTAACTGTTATGTAAAGGGGAACGTTTTTGCTACTGATGTTAGCGGGGGATTGGTTGGAAATATGGCAGCAGGAAGCTGTAGCATAAGCGGATGTTATGCCTTTACTCAGGTATCGGGCAGCGCCGACATCACCGGTATCGGCGGTATAGCCGGAGTACAAAGAGGTAGCATTACCAACAGTTACACATTTGGCTCAGTGAGGGGAAGTAGTACCGGAAGCGGACGCACCGGTGGTATTGTCGGAACAGGAAGTACATCCGCAGTGCTTACCAACTCTTACTCCACAAGTATTGTTGGTTCAAGTACCACCGCACGGGTCGGCGGTCTGACAGGAAGCCAAAGCCAATCAACAGCACAGGTAAGAAACAGTATTGCTATTAATGATTCTGTTTTCAGTATATCTTCATCCAGTATATTAGGACGCGTTCTAGGTGTTCGGATCAATGCAAGTTCAACAGTTAATAATTACGCATGGGACAACATGCCGATAATCATAAACGGCCTTCACAAGTCTATCAATCCGAATGGGAATGATATAGACGGAGCTTCACAACCATTATCCAATCTGAGAAGTTATTCGTTCTATAGTACAACAGCATTGTGGGGAAGCGCCATCAGCACAGGAAATAATGGTTCGGCAACATGGAACATCTGGGATGACAACAGTTATCCATATCTGCAGACACAAAGTTCTCCGGTGAATAATGTCGTTTTTTCAGGCACTTCCGTGCAAGGAACATTCCGTTCAGATATAGCAATGGATAGTATTTCGGTATACATCAAAATCATGAATGATCTTTCTCGACTAGGAACAGCAGGTATTGTAGACAATACTAATCATAGCTGGGTATTCAGTAGTCCGGCGCTTAATGCAAATGGCGTTTTATACATCTTTGCTTATGAACAGGGAAAAGCCTGGCCGTCTTATCCTGTAACAGATACGATATGCGTTTCCCCGCCAACTTTTGATGTGATTAATTTATCGTCATGCATTTCGGCAATAAACCTGCAAAATGCCATTACAAACCTGCAAAACGCAACAATCAATAATGTTCAGTTCAGTACGGCAGATGAGGAAGAATTTGATGCCCATATCATTTCGTCACCGGCAACCTATTCTGTTAATGGCGTACAGACCATTTATGCCCGTGCAACAAGTAACCTCGGGTGTAAAAGTTCTATCAAATCATTCAGGGTTACTCAATCAGGAACTTTGTTATTTAAAGAAAGCTTCGGAGATATTACTGACCCGGGGGGAACCTGTTCTAATGTTCCTTTGGGAGCAAATATTACCACCTATGCATTCGGAGGTAATTTATTCACAAATGGAAACTATAGCATTTGTTCACAATTGAGTGATTTTTATTCTGACTATTGGTATTTCGGTTCCGCATCGTATGACCATACAGATCCGGGAAAAGGAAGGTCATTAATAGTGAATGCTGATTTTGCACCAGGGAAGTTTTACACACTTAAAATTGACAATCTATGTCCGGGTTCACATTTGTTTTTTTCGTCTTGGGTGTTTAATCTGGTAAATCCAAACGCGCCGCTAACTCAGTTCTATACAAATCAAGGAAGTGTATTTAATGACCCGGATTTGCTCTTTGTGCTTACAGACGAAAACAATGAAGTACTTATGCAATACAATACAAATAGTATTCCGAAAGTAACGAATGCAGCTTTCAATTGGCGGCCATACGGTTTCGAATTTGTTGCCGGAAACACATCATCCGTGACCCTTACGTTATACAACAATGCTCCAGGAGGGGATGGGAACGACCTGATGATAGATGATATTGAGGTTTATTTATGTGTTCCATCGGTAAGTATTTACGGGCAATCGGCTTATTGTCCCGGAGAAACGGTCGACCTGATTGTTAATAACGGAGACGGCACACCTATCGGTACCGACATGAAAGTCAATTGGTTATTCAGCACATCTGATGATATAGGTACTGATTCCCAATGGACACTCATTCCGGGGCAAACAACCGCTCATCTGGGTGTTTCCATTCAGGAAAACGGATACTTGCGGGCTGTTGTAGGACCTGCGGCTTCCGTTGATGCCGGTCTGTATAACTGTTGTAGCATTTCGAATCCTTTTCCGGTCATTTTTATCCCACCATTGATGTACTGGGACAAAAACGCCATGGATAACAACTGGAATAATCCGGCAAATTGGGTAGATTCTGTCGGAGTAGCGTTAAATGCAGTTCCCAGTTATTGTACGGATGTACATATTCCGGGCAATGCCGATTATTATCCTTCCTTAGACAGTATCAGTACAGAGCGTACAAGCACTTATGGAGATCCGGTTTGTCGCGATATTACCTTCCACTTTGGAGCTGAAGTGGGCAAACAACACTACCTCACATACCGAAAAGCTTATATTCAGTATAATTTTGGTTATTATGATACCGAAAATACATACAGGACAGACGGAGATTCTCATTCCGCCACCCCGATGAATCGTGGACGTTGGTATGCCCTGGCTGCACCACTCAAAAAGATTGTTTCCGGCGATTTTTCTGTAGGAGGATTCCCGAATATGTGGCAACAAGGATTTAAATCAAGCCCGGATCATACTTCTACCCTGATGGGAGATTGGTACACTCCGGAAAATACGGTCGCATTAGAAATTGGGGCGCAACAGAATTATGCCATCAGTGTTTGGGCAGGAGAATATCTTCCGGGCGTATTGGGAGAGAATGATCATAGCAACTTTAATAATCTGAAAGGGATTTTCCAGATGCCGTATTTCGAAGACGCTTTTATCAATTCACAACACCGGATACATACTTATATGCCGGAAGATTCGGTTAGCCGGTTCTACTATTACTATTACGACCGCCCGGGATTACCCATTGAACCGAATAAGTTCGATAATTTTCAGCGGGCAAGTAAATCTTACCGTTTTGTAATCGAAGACGATAATAATAAACCGGCAAATGATTTCACTTTCCCGGTCCCTGCCGGAACCGATATTATGGTAGGAAATCCTTTTGTTTCTTCCTTGGATTTCCAGAATTTTTATACTCATAACAGTTTGTCAATCGAAAACTATTACCGTCTGTTCATCAATAATATTTTTGATACATATAGTCTTGAGACAGGTTCTTCAACGGGATTGACGAATTATATAGCTCCTTTCCAGGGATTTTTCGTTACTACTAAAGGAAGCGGAACGGTCGATCTTCACTTCCCTCTGTCTTCTTCCGTGACGCGTCCGGGATTTACAGATCATACCTTGAGGTCGGGAAGTGAAAATATATTCGATATTATACGTATCAATGTTTCAGATAATACGAATAAAAGCCAGGCAACACTGGTACTGAATTCCGTAAAACCGGGTTCGAATGTACCGCAATTATTTATGGTAAACGCCGTATCAAAGAATGTTCCTCAGCTTTACACCCTTGATCAGGAAAATAAAAAGAATGTGATTCAATATGTTTATGGAGATGTAATCGAAGTACCGGTAGGTATCATGGCTGAAAGTGCTGATTCAATGACTCTTTTGGTAGCTTACTCCGAAGAAAACAATTACAGATTGATCTCATTAGTCGATACGTATTTGAAAAAGGATGTAAATCTGCTGGAAAAAAATTCCTATTCATTCAAAAATCTACCGGGAACCGGAGGACGATTCCTTTTGCGCATCTATACTTCAGATATTCCTGTCGACATCTATTCTTTAGAAAGTAAGGATGATTTTAATGTATTCATTCAAAATAGTGTATTGGAAGTAAATGCTTTGAAAAAAATATCCAAAGTGGAGATATTTACGGCTCAAGGAACAAAAATGTTTAATAATGAAAATGTCAGCTCCAATCATTTTTCAAAACAGCTACATATACCTCAGGGAATATATATTGTTAAAATAACATTTGAAAATAATATTGTAAAAGTACGAAAAGTAATTGTCTGCAAGTAAATGAATTTTATTCTTTAAAGGTTAAAAACTTATGAAAAGTTTGTTTGTAAAAATAGTATTTTTTTCTCTGCTCCGGCTTTACAATGCAATTGTATGTTTCCCGACAGAGCAACCGGATGATTCTCCATTCCAATTACCGGATGAGGAATACTCAATATACGATAATAATCATTTGAAAGAAGAAAATTCTTTATTATCAGATCAATTTTATATGGGAAATATTTATAATCCGGATATAAATACAAATGATGTGTCCCAATCTCCCAGACTTCATGCACCGCCGGGAGGAGGAGAGCCTATCGGCGGAATCCCTGCAGGTGATGGGATTGTTACAATTATTCTGATGATTGCTGGTTATATTTTATACATCAATAAGAAAAAAAGATGGTTCATAAAGAAATAATGTAAATGTTTTCTCAGCCAGCTTGTTGGCAGATAAGGTAGTTGAACTGGGCTACATAGATAGTATATCTCATGTCGCAGTTGGCAATGTATTAAAAAAATGAACTTAAGCCTTGGAAAGTAAAGGGGTGGGTTATTCCATCTGCCGGCAGTGAATTGTTTATTTTTAACTTTGCATCTGTTAATGCACCAAGAATTATCTCTGAATATTGAACATAAATCGCAGGAGTTATATCGTAAGCAATTGACTGGTAATCACTGCTTTAAAGGTGCGAATTCCTGCGGTTTTTTCCAAACAATTTACATCTTATTTTACTGTTAATCAGTTATTTATTTATGTTTTGAACGAATTATTGAAAGATACAAAATGTATTTCGTTTGTTGGATACTTTTCTCTCGGCATATCATTTGAAAAGTTATGAAAATAAACAGAAATAAATAACAAAAGTGAGAGTGAATTTTGATTCACCCTCACTTACTTGATTAGGAGCATACTTTAATCGTGTTTTGGTAAATTGGATCTAATTTCTTCAGATTATACCGTATTTTTTGATACTTGAGTTATTTGTTGATGAAGACTTTTTTATATTGATTAGAACCGTCTACAAAGATTATTTTCTCTATTACAAATCCAGGAACACCTTTTTGTATCCGTTTTCCTGTTAAATCATAATATTCCTTACAGAGAACCTCTTTTTCAATTATAGGGATATTGATATTTGTCGGAAGATCGGTTACGCTGACATGATATACACCGGCAGTATTTGGAACAGCAGCTCCTGTATAAAATGATAAGGTAAGTGTGATTGGAGTGGAAGAATTAATCACAACTGATTCGGTGTATAAATTTTTAGAAGATCTGTTGGAGGGATATGTCAACCATACTTTTCCTGTTTGATCTGTTAATTCAGGATACCTGCTGCCTGCTGAAGCCCACTTGAAAGTAAAAGTTCCACAGCTTGACATATTGAACACCATTTGATGAATTTTGATATATCCGCCTTTAAAGTCAGGATCAGTAGAAGCTTCAGGACTCGGTTGTTCTCTATCCTGAAAAGAGCCTCCAGGATCAGATACTCCATCCGGCAACGTAATCCAATAAGGAAGTAATGATTCAGGAGTTGTAAATTCGTTGACGATATTTTCTGTAAAATCAGAGCTATAAGGCAATGTGCTCAAAATCATATTCTCCGTTGTTGCCGTTACCGTAAATGTACCTCTGATAATCGTATCGGCTCCTAACTCATGAACATCTTTCAAACCTTCTACCGAATAAGTGACAGGAGAACTGAAATCTTGTGGCTGTGTAATATCCGGTGTAATGGTATAACCATCTTTCATGGCGCTTGCAAAAGTACAAGTGCCAACATTAGAGGAATTTATCATGGAGGGATCCAAAATGATACTGACTGTATTTCCCGATTGATTCACTTCGGCAGTTCTACCACCGTCCACCCTGAACATTGAAATCACTAATGGCTCGACAGGAGGATTAATGGGAGCCTCCAGCACTGTAATTGTACCTGTCAGTTGATTACTGGCATTGGTACCGTCGGAAGATGTCACGCTGTACTCAAATGTGCCGGCTTCGGTGGGACGACCTGCTATTGTTAATGTTTTTACTTGGTTGTCGGAAACTACTGTAATTCCTTCGGGAGGAGTATTTGCACCACCACTTGTTCCCGTCCATGTAACAGATGCAGATGTCGCACTTCCTGCATATTGATACATTATGTCACTGATTGGTTGTCTTTGGTAACGAGTTTGATCTGTATTTCCCGAAGTTTTTATTAAAAAAGGATTAGGAGGAAAGGTTCCTGCAATCAATTCAGCAGCATAAAACCGGCTATCGCCTCCGACAGAATAGATTGAAACTACATATTCTTTTTCCGGACTAAATCCCATATATTGCAAAATACAAGGACCTGCCTTGTCGGGTCGGGTCATTGAATATCCTTCTATCGGAAGCGTTGTAGGATTATCATCATTTATAAGTGCACTTGTAATTTCGTTGTAACCAATTGCCATTCCTCTGTTTTTACCGGAAGAAAATGCATGTATTATAATTCCACGCGCTCCTGAGACTCGAAAATGGATACCTCTTTTTTTTGCATTATAAACTCCGGCATCATTTTTAATTGTAAGTAAACCAACACTACTGGGAGAAGTAATATTATCAACAATTCCCTGAGGATTTCCGTTTGAATCATCAGTTGCCAACGGAGTATAAATACTGCTTACATAAAGAACATAATCGGGTACGGATATCCATGATGTTTCGTGGTTTCCCCCGGATGTAATATCCGAGCTATAGATCGTTGTGTCTTTAGTCACTACTTCTGTGACCTGAGGGATGTAGTTTACAGCCTTTATCTGTAAAGGAACAAATAGTAGCATAATAGCTACCCAGGGACTTTTAATAAATGTTTTCATGATATAAGATATTAACGATAAATAATAATTACAAAGTAAATCAGTCTGTATCTACATGGGTAACAATATTGTTCAATTTGTTGTTATCATCGTACAAATCATACAATAACAGTTTTTTAGAATTTGAGAGACTTATCTATTCGCACATTTTCACCAGCCCATATTTTTTTATTTGTCCAGGCAGCAGGTTGGTCACTCCAAAAACGATCTTCAGGAGACAGTCCCAATGGTAAGAAAACAGCAGCACATAAATAAAGGCTTCCAGTAGAAATATATGATTCAGCCAGTTCGGGTTGGTGTCCGCAAAATCCTAATTGCAGCCAACCGGCGTTGTCAAATGTTCCGGGAGCTTGTATCTGCTTTTTAATGACTTCGGTAAGGGCGCATCTCACTTGTGCCGGGGAAATATAATCCGGTAGCGCCTTTTTCAAGGATACTTGTGATAAGACATGGAAAGCGCCAAAGCGATAAACCAACGAGCGTCCTATGGCTGGAAATGTACCCTCGGGAGAAATTAAACGTTCCAGTTGTTCCGCATGTCGGATCCATCTTTTTTGCTCTTTTTCAAAAAACGAACGATATGATGAATATCCGGCATCATTTAAAATAGTCAGGATATCCATCATCATAGGATGAATGACAAAACTGTTGTAGTAGTCGAAATGCATATCCGGACCATCTCCATACCAGGCGTCTCCCTGATACCATTCGTCGAAATGACGGAGTGCGTAATCTATCTTGTCAAATTGGCAATCTCCGGTAGTCTTCAAAAGAAAAGCTTCTATCATTGCTGTAAATAACAGCCAGTTATTTTTCAAGGGCTTAATTTCTCTCGTTGACTTTAAGGAGAGAATAAGTCTTTTTTGTGTCAGGTCATCCATTTTGTTCCATAACTGATTGGGTGCCCTGGATAATCCCTGAGCCAGAAAAGCAGCATCTACCAATGCTTGCCGGTCAGTTGTAAAATTCAGCATATCCGGAGATGAAGGATCAACAGCATTCTTTAATCCGCGGATACATAATTGTAAATACTCATCTCTCAATCTGCCTTCCTCTGTACTGTCTGCTCCCAGTTCCAGCCAGGGAGCGATGCCACAAAGCAATCGTCCAACCGCCTCCAAATGAGTAACTACTTCTCTTTTTCTTTCGATAGCTTCCGGAATAACTTCTACCGGCATATTTTTCCGTAATGTGTTTTGACTGAGATTTTTCAATACAGGATATGAGATTCTCTTTAACGCATCAATCCAGATTGCACGATCTTCATTATTCTCCCTCATCTCCAGTAATCTTTTATAGCGCAAAAGCGCCTCAACAAAATAGTAATCGGTATAAGAAAGGGGAGCGTTCACTTCGGAGTTTTTGAACATGTATCCCACACTTTTCATTAGAATAAAATTGCCATTTGTGCCTGTTTTTGCTAAGTAATCAGGAGAGGATAAAGTTCTTATCTGTTGTTTGGCTACGGCTAAATATTTATCAGACAATGTTTTATTTGTGTATGAACTTAGCTCAATCAATGCTGATGCCATGATTGCTCCTGCCGATGCGTCTCTTGTTTCATTCGGAATATTTGCGGCATTATAATCCCAATATGGTATTTTATCCTCCGGTAAATGGGGATGATTGATCAAAAAATCAGCAATTTTTATGGCATGATTCAAATATTTCGTATCCTTTGTACTCCTGTACATTAATACATATCCGTACAATCCCCAAGATTGCCCTCTCGACCATGCTGATTCGTCAAATGCTCCCTGATGTGTTGCTTTTAGCAAACAACCACCATTGATTGTGTCATAACTAACCACATGATAGGAACTTCCGTCTGGTCTGAAATGATATTTCATGGTTGTGTCTGCATGGGAAACAGCTATATGGTAGAAAGAACTGTCACCCGAAAGCCTTGTGGCTTCTAGCAGCAATTCCAGATTCATCAGATTGTCGATGATAACAGGATATTTCCATTTATTTCCATCCCACGAACGGATGCAGCCTACACGCGGGTTGAAACGGGTAGAAAGTGATTTTGCAGCATTAATTATCACAGGCTTATATGATTCGTTTTGAGTAAGCCTGTAAGCATTTCCGTAGCTGCAATTAATAATGAATCCGATATCGTGGTTGTCGGTCGTGTATTGTTGTCTTTCAAGTTGTTTTGTCATGTAGATTGCAGCTTCTTTTAGTTCGGGCAATTGGGAATATTCGTAAAGAAGCCATAATGTTCCGGGGAAAAAACCACTTGTCCACCAGGCATCATTACATGTAACAAGTTTTCCTTCAGAATCGATAGTTCGGGGAAATCTCCCCGTCATTTTTTTTACTTTATTATACATTTTCATGGATTGTTGCACTGAAAGATTTAATACCTCTTTTACTTCTTCTTTTTTTACAACTTCTCCAAAACTAAAAGTTGAAAACGCAGAAAATATTAACAATACAATAGATCTCATTTTTTACATTTTTTTTGTTGTCGTAAAGTAAATGATTTTTGAAAAAAGGAAATAAAACGATTGTTCATATAAATACAATCTTCGTACATTTTCCTTCGAGGAGTCTTATTACCAACAGAATTGAATGATTTTTATTTATTAATGTACGATCTTGCTACTTTGTGGAGTGCAGTTTTCTATACATTTGTAAAAAGAAATTTATTACAATTATTACCGCTATAGTTAATGTCGTTTAACTTAAAAATATATTTTATGAAACTATCTATTTCTATTGTAAGTCTGAAAAAAACAGCCTTATTATTCTTGTTTTTTTGTAGTCTGACGAGTGTTTGGGCATGGGACGATGTTATTCAGGTCAAGAATATTTCTGCAGGAAGTTCTTATGGTGGTACTGTTATTCCAGAGCGACTGGTGGATTTTGATGGTTTTATTCCCAATCCACCCTCTGATCTGGTAACGGCAATTTACCATCCTCCTTTTCCTAATATCTGGCATACTAAAAAAGAAGATAAGTCTAAGGCCTGGATTTTGATTGAACTCGCTGATGTTCTTCCCGTTTCGAAAGTGTATTTCTGGAACTTAAACCAAAATACTTTTCCCACGCGAGACATTAAGGATATTACTATCACTTATTCCGTCAATTCTACAGATGGAACCAATGGAGACTGGACTACATTGGGCGATTTTGTGATTGCGCAATCATTGGGAGACGGTTTGGGGACTACAGTACAGACGGTTATTGATTTCAATGTAGAAGTGCGTTTTGTGAGAATAGCAGCCAAGACTTCCTATGGAGATCCTGATTATTGGGGTTTGGGAAAAATCATGATGGTACAAGATCATTCTCAAAGTGATAATCCGGAGTTGTTATTGCTTAAGGAACAAATAGTTCTTGCCAGTGCACGAAAGTTTTACGATTATACTGATGGTACATGGGCAGATGTAAGCCGTATACTCAAATCTGCGCGAGCTTTGCTTGATAGTCAATCTACCGATATTTCTGCTATTATTGATGCAACAGATGCTTTGAAGAATGCTATCTCAAATTTAATCCCCAAAATCAACATGGCACAGGAATGTGCGGTAACTACCGGAGCAATTTTCGGCAAGGGATATGAAGCTGAAAAAGCAGTAGATAAAAATTTTAATACAAGATGGGCCACTCCTTCAGGAGTTCGTTTTTGGTATCAGATAGATCTTGGTGTGGCAAAAGATTTTAACCAAGTAGCGGTTTTTGAAACTCCATATTACAGTGGTCGTATAAATAAAATCGATTTGTATTATTCCAATGATAATGAAAACTGGACACTAATAAAGACAAAGCGGGCTGGTGATTATTATATCAGTATTGTAGGAGAGACTGTCAATGCACGCTATGTCAAATTATCGTTTACAGAATGTACTCATCCGGAAGGTATCAATGTAGATGAAATCATGGTGTTTAATGATGCTTCTGCCATTGAAACTCCCGAACCAACCCCTGCCAGACCGGTTGATCCCAGTTGGATCAAGCAGGAATCATCTACCACTCCTCATATTTATCACATACGAAAAGCAAATCTGAAATATGGAATGTTTATTCATTACGGCATCAATACTTTTGTCGGACAAGATTGGACAGATGGTAGCATTCATGCATCGAGCTACAATCCTAACTTATCAACATTAGATCCGGAATCCTGGGTGAAAACTGCTTACGAAGGAGGAATGAACTTTATCATTTTAGTGGCAAAACATCATGAAGGTTTTGCTTTATGGAATACTGCTGTTGGTTCTTACAATATCAACAACACCGGAAGAGAGGGAGATAAACGCGATATTGTAAAAGAAGTATCCGATGCTTGCAAAAAGTATGGGATCAAACTTGGTTTATATTATTCTGTGTGGGATAGAAATTGGGATAGGTATAATACACAGTCAATTACGGGTTTTGATAGAGTGAAGTTGAGTCAGGTTTATAATGACTTTGCATTGGATCAGATAACAGAGTTGTTGGATGGACGATATGGTGAAATATCTGAGTTATGGATTGATGGTGCATGGGCTAAACAAAACGGAGATTGGGAGTTTTTGAGACTTTATCATACAGTAAAAATGCTGCAACCTACCTGTCAATTTGGAATCAATAATACAATTAACACCGATCCTGAAAATCTGAAAGGAGGGGAAACCATGCAATTTTTTCCCAGTGATTTCCGCTTAAAAGATCCTTATTTTACTAAAAAAGGAGCCGATGCAGATCCGAAAGTGTATCGGTATAATGATGAAAGTTACTACTTACCTTTTGAAGCTACTATTTGTATCAATAATTCCTGGTTCTGGAAAAGCGATCAAAGTGCTTCCAGTGCAATAACTCCTGAAGAAATTAAAGACGCATATAACCACATGGTGGAACAGGAAAATACATTTGTTCTGAATCTTGCTCCCAATACTGATGGATTATTGAATAGTTTTGATGTTGATGTGTTGTATGCCGGAGCCCGTGAATTAGGCATTGAAAGGGAAGCTGCCCGAAGTAATATTCCGGCAGATGAATGTGCTGTAGAAGTTCGTTTTGTTACTGATAAAGGATATATTGCTTCGTCTACCGAATATATTTATGGCAAAGAAGGCGAAGATTATACCGCTATAGCCAAAAAATTGGGAAGTGATGGTTATGAACTGATAACAACTCCGGCAAATGCTTCAGGCAAGTTTACAGAGTCAAAAATTACACTTGAATTTATTTATGAAGATACTGGTGTCTCAGTCAACATAGATCCGGTGAAAATAGAAAATCAGAATATCGCTTATGCCTCTCAGGGAAAAATTACGTTGATTGCCAAAAATGCGGCAAATGTAGTTGTCTATAACATTATAGGAGAAAAAATCAAAGAAATATCTCTAAGTCAGGGCGCTGTTGAATCATTTTATGTGAACGGAATGAGCGGGGTATATATCGTAAGATTTATCGAAAATAATGGAAGAAGCTATAGCATAAAACTGAGAATATAATGATCGGGTTATCTTATTCTTGATAGCTATCTGTAATGTAGTAGGAAACATTCAATCTGATTTCATGAAAAGAAAATCTTTTTTGTCGGTATTCGGACTTTTCTTCTTTTTGGCAACTTTTTCACGGGAAAGAATAGTTACCGGAATAGTAACCAACGAAGCTAAAGAACCTCTGATTGGTGTCAGTATTTTTATAAAAGGCACAAAATCAGGTGTAGTCAGTGATGTCGAGGGGAATTACTCACTAAAAGTGTCAAACTCACCGGGGCAAACATTGGTTTTTCGCTATCTGGGTTATGAAGTCCGAAACGTGCCAATAGGTAATGAAAATATCATCAATATCAGTTTGTCGGAAACTTCTACGCTTCTCAATGAGTTCGTTGTTGTAGGATACGGAACGCAAAAGAAGAGTGATTTGACGGGTTCTGTTGTCTCGGTCAAAGCCAGTGAAATGAATGCAATACCCACATCAAGTGTGGCAGAAATGCTTCGTGGACAAGCGGCAGGTTTGTCGGTAACTCAAAATTCTGCTCGTCCGGGGGGAAGTTCTGATATCATTATCCGAGGGAAAAAATCACTTACCGGAGGAAATGCGCCTTTGTATATTGTAGACGGAGTGCCTGTAGATAATGTGGATGACTTTAATTCACAGGATATAGAATCTGTAGAAATACTGAAAGATGCCTCTTCACAGGCTGTCTATGGGGCAAGAGCATCGAATGGAGTTATTTTGATTACCACAAAAAGAGGAAAACCGGGAAAAATAACAATCGATTTTTCAGGCTATTTCGGAACCCAACAGATGAAACGAAATTTTGATTTGTACAACGGAGATGAATGGGTGCAGTTGAAACGGGAAGCCAACAGGTCGTTTCCTTCCGGAGAATACATGGATGATGCTTCTTTGTTTGGAAAAATGTATCAAAACCTGATTGATAAAAAATATACAGACTGGGAAAAGTTGATGATCAAAACAGCGACGCAACAAAAATACGATTTGAGTGTGCGTTCGGGAACTGAAAAATCCAAAATTTCCTTTTTCCTTGGTTGTTTCGATCAGGAAGGGATTGTGTCGCCGGCAGCTTATAAACGAGGAAATTTCAGAATGAATGCCGATCACAAATTCTCCGATAAAATAAATGTGATATTTAATGCCAATTATACTTTGTCTGATCGTATTCTTGAAGATGAAGGTTTTAATAAATTCATTACAGAGTCTCCTTTATTAAATCCTTATGATGCAAACGGGAATCTTGTTGATAAGTTGGAAGATGATAAATATAATCCGGCTTTTAATAACCAAAATATGACAAACGAAACGAAAACCGGTCGTTTGTTGATGAATGTAGGACTGACTTGGGAATTTATCAAAGGATTGAAATACCAGTTAAATACCAGCATGAATACCCGTAATTCGGAACAGGGAATATATTATAATTCAACGCATGAAACCGGCAAACGTGATGGTGGTAAAGCCAGTATAAGAACAGTTGCTTCTACCGATTATCTGATGGAAAATATGTTGATGTATGATTGGAAAATCAATATGGAAAATCAATTGGATGCATTGATCATGCAAAGTGTCAACAGTGAAGAAGATGTTACCAATGTAATGACGGGATATGGTTTTGCTTCAGATGATTTAGGCTATAATAATATCAGTAATGCAGCAAAGACAGATCCGGTAGTCCGTGACGTAATACCACGTCATTTGCTTTCTTACATGGGTCGGATTCGTTATAACTTGATGGGAAAGTATTTGTTTTCCGCTTCTATTCGTTTTGACGGCTCAAGTGTTTTTGGAAAAAATAATCAATGGGGTTCTTTTCCAGCCACTTCATTTGCCTGGAGAATTTCCGAAGAGGATTTCATGAAGGAAAAAAGTTGGCTATCTAATCTGAAGTTACGTTTGAGCTATGGATCGGTTGGAAATCAGGCAATAAGACCCTACCAAACTCAGGGGTTAACGGATTCGTACCGGATGCAATTTGGCGACAAAGATCCTTTGATCGGATTTTTGCCGACAACAGAATTATATAATCCGGATTTGAAATGGGAAACAACATCTTCATTCAATGCTGGCATTGATTTTGGATTCTTAAGAGACAGAATAGGTGGAATCATTGAGTTTTACAATTCAAATACGTCTGATATTTTAGTGAAAAAATCAATCAACCAAATTTCGGGGTATACCACTCAAATGGTTAATATGGGAGATGTTTTGAACCGGGGTGTTGAAGTAACGTTCAATTTTGTGCCTGTTAAAACAAGAAATTTAATATGGAATGTGGATTTGATTTTTTCGGCTAATAAAAATGAAATCAAGAAATTAAACGGTGAACTTGATGCGAATGGAAACCCTATAAACGATATCGCGAATAATTGGTATGTAGGGTACAATATTGATGCATATCGTTATTATCAATTTGATGGCATTTGGCAGTTGGATGATGTAATTCCGGATGATGGAAATATAAAGTTTCAACCGGGCGATGTCCGGATAAAAGACGTTAAAGCGGACGGCATAATAAACGATGACGATCAGGTGATAATGAATCGTGCTCCCCAATGGACGGGTTCTTTGGCTTCTTCTTTGAAATGGAAAGGAATTGATTTCTCTTTTGATTTTTATATCGTTCAAGGAGCGCTTCGCCTTAATCCATATTTATACGATGCCAATTCCGGAGGTAATTTACATGGCAATTTAAATGGAATTAAAGTTGATTACTGGACACCGGAAAACCCCTCCAATACAGCGCCAAGACCGCGTGATGCAACGATAAACTATATACAAAGTTTGGCTTATCAAGATGCCTCATATATTCGATTACGTAATATCTCATTAGGGTATACTTTCCCGGGGGAAATTATCAAACCAGCTTTGATGAGCAATTTAAGGATATATGCTACAGCAACAAATCTTTGGACGCGAACGGATTTTTTATCTTATAGTCCGGAGGCATCACCGGGAGCATATCCTGAACCGAGAACCTTTATTGTTGGACTTCATGTTTCATTTTAATAATCAAAAAATGATGAAAAGTAATATCAGATATATACCGGTTGTCTTTTTCATACTGTTTGTTTCGTGTACTGACTTTCTGGATGAAAAAGTTTATACACAAATAACAGCCGATTATATAGAATCGACACCGGCAGGGATGGCAAGTGTTGTTATTGCAATGTATAGCAAAGACCGTGAAATATTCCGGAACAATGGAGATACGGAAACCATCGTTTGGATGAACTTGCTTTTAGGAGATGATATTACTGTTCCTCGTGCCGGAGAGGGGATTCCTCAATTCGGACGCTATGCCAACTTATTACCATCAACGGCAACTGTAGGAAAAGTCTGGCAACACGAATATGCGATAATTAGTTATGCCAATATAGTAATTAATACATACGGGAAAGTAGACAAAGCAGATCCGGTTGCTATCCAGGCTTTGGCTGAAGCTAAAGTTTTCAGGGCGCATGCTTATTTTTGGTTGCTGCGTAAATATGACCGGATTTATTTGAATACAAGAGTTATTACTCCGGAAAATATAAACGATTCAGTTGTTTATTCTCCTGCCAATCCAGAAGATGTATATCATTTGATAAATGACGATTTGGATTATGCGATTGAACACTTGTCGTGGGAGACAACGCAGCCCGGACGATTCACACAGGGTGTTGCCCGCCATATTAAAGCGAAAGTAGCAGCAGCCCAGAAAAATTGGAGGGAAGTTGCCGATCAGGTAAGTACAATAGAAAAAAGCGGCATTTATAGTTTGCTTCCATTAGAAGATATTTTTACTGGAGCTGATTTGAATCATAAAGAAGCTATTTTGGTATCACAGTGGAGTAAAGGAACCGGAGGATGGTACACCAACCCTCGGACAAATGTAACATCGGGTCATAGGATGTCATTGCACTTTATTCCTTTATATTTCCAGGAAGCAGGAATGAAGATTGATTATGCCTCAGGAGGATATTCCTGGGGGCGTATTTTTCCCAATAACTATTTACTGTCCTTGTATGATAAAAACAACGACAGGAGATATAAAGTCTTCTACAAACATGCCTGGGCATATAATTATTCAGATGGATTACCCCGTGGAAAGCACATCGGAGACACGATCGTTCCAATGAACAATGCTCAATACCTCAATCTGCATCCGGCTTGTGTTAAGTTCAACGATTCTTATACAAAAGCCGATGCAAATGAAACACAATCATTCAAAGATATTATTATATATCGCTTGCCGGAAACCTATCTGATGGGAGCAGAAGCATATTATCATCTTGGAAATGAGGATAGTACACAATATTATTATAATAAAACATGGGAACGTGCAGGCAATGCAAAGGAAACCGGTCCTATAACATTAAATATGATTATTGATGAACATGCCCGTGAATTGGCAATGGAAGGTGACCGCTGGTTTTTCCTTAAACGTACAGGACTCTTGATCGACAGAGTTAAGATTCATGGTGGGGAATTTATTAAAAACGATGCAGATATCATATTAATGAACGACATCGTGATTCGTGATAATATACAACCGCATCATGTTCGTTGGCCCATTCCTCAGAATCAAATTGATATTATGGGGAAAGCAAATTTCCCGCAAAATGATGGTTATTAAAAACTTAACATATTTATTTATTTATTTATTTATTTATTTATTTATTATTAAAAACTAGTATTATGAAAAAGAAATTCTTTATTGTGTTGATTCTTTCTACTATTTTTGTTGTAAATGTAGTTCATTCGGAAGTAATCTTTGAAGAAATCTTTGATTACAATGCCAACCGCCCGTTGATTTTAGATCCGGTAAAAAATTCCGATAATTTTGATGGTATTACAGGATGGTCCACTCAAAGCAGCTCCAAATCAGCCATAAATTGCTTTGATATTGTAGAGAATCCGCTGGTTTATGAGGGCTACGAACTTTCCGGAGTTGGTCGTGCAGTCAAGTATAAAGGTGATGACGGTCAAGGTGTTTTTAAACTCTTTGACCAGCCGATCAGAACCGAAGCTACTCTCTATATCGCATTTCTGATTAATATTCCAAACAAAACAATCTCAGGAGGTGATTACATGGTTGGAATTAAAATGGAACCTTCCGCAACTTCTACTAACTGGGGAGGACGTCTTTATGCATCTGTAGATCCTGGCTATCCTCAGGAAGAAGTCACTTTTAAAATCAATAAAGCTAGCACAGGTACTCCTTCTTACCCTAAGGATGTTTATTTTGCAGCAAACAAAACCCATTTGATTGTCTTAAAATATAAACTGGGCGTATTAAACGGAAAAAGTGCAGCCGAAGAAGCCGGTAAATATGATGATGAAATATCATTGTATGTCAATCCTCCATTAAACGGTGTGGAACCGGAAACTCCAGTGGTGAAACAGGCTGATCCCACACAGAAAGATATCTATCGTTATGGAGAAAGTGGTGTTGTACTCGGAGGAGCCAGGGGTATTTACTTTCGTCCGTCGCCCGAAGGTAATAACCCTGCATATACTATAAGTGGTATCCGGGTAGGTATGAAATGGGAAGATGTAATCCCTAATCCGACTACAATTAACGGTATAAAAGCAGAGGGTTTATCCTGTTTTGTCCGCGATAAGCAGATTGTAATCAATTCTTCGGAAAATACTTTTAGTACATATGAAATTTTATCTCCTTTGGGACAAAAAGTGATGAGTGGTTTTTTGAATGCTAATCAAATCAATGCTTCCAATCTGAAGGCAGGGGTATATATCCTTCATTTGAAAGGAACACAAAAAGCTTCAATGAAAATTGTAATTCAATAAAATGTATAAGAATACAAAGACGCAAGATGGATTGCTGAAGTTTTGTGTCTTTGTTTCAAGTATTTATAAATCAGTTAATAATATGAGTCATGAAAAAGAGCTTTAGGATAGGAGTTATTTATATAAGTTTGATGGTATCTATTCAGCTTTCTGCTCAGGTCGATTATGAACCTATTTTGATAAAATCGGGTTACACCGGAGGTTGGATCACAAACAAAGCAAAATTGGTACATTTGATTCCGGGTTATACCAATCCTGATGACGGAAGGGATGATTTTACCCGTTATGGAACGTATAAATATTTACGTACTGATTCAACAGGCTTTTTTTATGTAAAGAAAATCAATGGACGCTGGTGGATGGTTGATCCTGAAGGTTATGCAGGTATCAACATGGCAGTAACCAGTTTTACTTCCTCTTCCATTCAAAACGATTATGATATCATCAAAAAAAACGCTTACAATGGTTCCGGGAATTTCTTGGCAAGTGAAGGACAAACGAAAACAGGATATAACATGCAAAATTATGTCAAGTTTTCATTTACCAGGCGCTTAAATTTCTTTTCAAGTTACAAGAATGAACGGAAGAATTATTACGATACACCAAGCAATGTACAAGGCAGTTCAAGCCATATTTTGGTATTGGACCCAAAATTTGCTGAGTATTGTGATAATCTTGCATCAAGCAATGTAACTCCTTATGTCGAAGAACGTGATTTATTGGGATATTTTACGGATAATGAGATCAATTTCAATCAGGATCAGTTAAGGAATTTGGTAAAAGATTTACCGGAAGGTGATCCAAGTCGGGAAGCTGCTCTGAATTTTGCAACTTCAAAAGGATTGACGGCAGAAGATTGCATTAAATATACGTCAAAAGTGACAGAAGATATCAAGACGGAGTTCGCTGCATTATTGGCAGAACATTACTACAAGACTGTTTCGGAAGCCATCAGAAAGTATGATCAAAATCATTTGATATTGGGAAGCAGGCTGCATGGACGTCCTCGTTTCATTCCCGCAGTGGTGCAGGCTTCTCACAGATATATGGATGTGACCTCTGTAAATTTTTATGATCGCTACAGTCCTGCTGATGCTATTTCATTGGAAGAGTGGACCGGCGACCATCCTTGTCTGGTAACGGAGTTTTATGTCAAGGATATCAGTGTATTTAACACCAGTCAGCCGGGAGCGGGATGGTATGTGAATAGCCAGGCAAGCAGAGGACATTTCTATCAAAACACCTGTCTTGAACTGCTTCAGAATAAATGCTACATCGGTTGGCATTATTTTCGCTTCCAGGACGATCCGGATTCCAACAAAGGGATAGTCAGTTACAATGATAAAAAAGAATACACAGAGATGACTGCTTATATGAAACAATTGAATGAACAAGTGTATCGGCTTTGTGATTTTTATGATGAAAAAGACAATCGTCCGCAAAATAAAGCAACAGACATCCAAACATTTACTGCAGTAGAAGATACCTGGGTAAGTCTTGGATCTTCAAATACCAGTAATTATGGAAGCGATGCTGAATTGGAAGTTTGTTATAACGCAGCAGAAATCAATCGCAGAGAAGCTTATTTTAAATTCGACCTCAGTTCCGTAAAAGATAAGTTACCATACCTGAAACATGCGGAATTTGAAGTAACATGTACCTCTGGTGATATTGCCGGCCGTTCGTTGTTTGCTTCGGGAATCGAAGACATGTCCTGGGACGAATTTACGCTTAACGGAAATATCCGAAGTACTAATGATGATTGGAAGAATGGATACAACAGACTCGATTTTGTAAAATCGCCAATAGTGGCAACCTGCTATTCGTTCAATGTTACCAATTGGATTTTTGATCATTCGGGAGAAGATAAGATGTCGTTCAAACTCCATGAACTGGTTTCTGCTACGAATGCTCTTAAATTTGCTTCAAAGGAAAATGCGAATGAAAATTATCGTCCTAAATTGGTGCTTACATTCTGGGAGTCAGCTTCAAAAATTGTAACTCCCAATAGCAAAAAAGAGCCATATTCCATATCGTTAAACCAAACTTCAGGAATATTAAACATTGATGGAGATCCTCCTTTTCAGGCGAAAATATTTACATCTTTCGGACAAATAGTATTGAATACGCAAAAAAATGAAAATAATTTCTCTAATTTTGAACCGGGTGTGTATATCGTTAAAATCAATTTGGAAAACGGACTTACACAAACCAGCAAAATCTTAAAGCAATAAATAGATGTCCCGGTTATAGAGTTCATGACATGATACTAAGACGTCTGCAATTGTTGATTTGTGCAGTATTAATACCCCATCTGCTATTTTCTGTACAAAGTGCATATTTTGAACATCTCAAAATAACCAATGGTTTATCGCATTATTCCATCAATGCGCTTTATCAGGATGAACATGGTTTGATTTGGATTGGGACAAGAGATGGATTGAATTGTTACAATGGAAGTGAAATAACAGTATATAGGCAAGAAAATAATGACTCCCTGGCGTTATTTGGAAATAATATCCGGTCACTTTGCGGAGACAAAAAAGGCAACTTGTTCATGCAATGTAAATCTGGAGTCGTTACTTTCGATTTGCGAACGGAAAAATTCAATACAATTTTCCGACAAAATGTATCAGCAATATCTTATGGAAAAGAAAAATTGTGGATTGCCCTGGCCGATTCTATTTATGCATATTCCCCAGATAAAGAGGATAAATTAAATCTCTATCTCATCTTACCTGAAAAGTCCCTGAGGGTAACATCTATTCATGAAACATCAGATCAGCTCTTGTATATTGCTACAAACTCCGATGGACTGCAGGTTTACGATAAAAATAAAAAATGTGTCAAACGATTTAATATTTCCAATACCATTTCCTTATATGAAGACAGCAAAAGAAACATTTGGGTATGCACCCGGTACGATGGCCTATTTAAAATAGACTTTATGGGTAATGTTGTTCATTATTTTCACGATCTGTTGAATAAGAACGGGATAAGTGATAATTTTGTGAGAACAATATGCGAAGATGATTTTGGAAATTATTGGATAGGATTATATACCGGGCTGTGCAAGTTGAATCTGGGAGACGAGAAATTCATACCCTATAAATACAATAAACAAATTTCACATGGCTTAAGCAACTTTTCCATTTGGTGTATTATGAAAGATGTACAAGGAACACTTTGGATCGGGACATATTTTGGTGGTATTGATTTATTTAATCCTAAGTTTTCTATTTTTAACTATTATGGGGCATATGAAAATACACCATATTCTTTGAGTAGTCCGGTCATAGGCAGAATCATTGAAGCGAACAACGGAAATCTCTGGATCGCTACTGATGGAGGCGGATTGAATTGTTTTGACAGAGCGAAAGGAATCTTTTATTCGTATCAATACTCGGAACATACTCCAAATACTCTTTCTTCCAATACTATAAAATCACTTTGGTTGGATGAAAAAAGAAATAATCTTTGGATTGGCACCCACATGGGAGGCTTAAATAAATTCGATCTGGATACGAAAAAAATTACTGTATTCACACATGATCCATACAGTAGTAAAAGTATTCCGAATAATTATGTTCGTGAGATCATTCATTTAAATGACACATTGTACCTGTCTACGCGGAATTTTATTGGCATCTTTGATTTAAAATCAGAAACTTGTACTACCCTCAAAATGGAAGGTGATCTTGATTTAAGCGGTAAGGAATTAACTGATTTTATGATTGACTCGAAAAAACACATTTGGTATACTTATTCTAATAGCATCTTTTGTTTAAATATGGAAACAATGGATGTAAAGAGAATTAGTATCAATAATAACGTCTTGGTTTTTTTTGAGGACAGTAAAAAAAGAATCCTGGCAGGTACAGACGGAGATGGCGTTTATATATTCGATGAACAATACAATAAATTTGTCAAGCTGGATAATTTCAATCAACATCTTCCCTCAAAATATATTATGGACATTAAAGAATCAAAGGGAGGATATTTTTATGTGTCGACCAATGCCGGTTTGGTTGTTATTGATAATGATTTTAATTCCTCTCAACAACTCAATGATAATGGTTTTCCCCTGGAATCTCTTAACGAAAAGAGTATTTGTATAACAGAAAGAAATGAAATATTTGTGGGAGGAATCAATGGAATCGTTTCGTTTCATGAAAAAGACCTGAATATTCCACGATCAGACTATTTGGTAAATATTACAGGCATAAAAATAAACAACAAAAAGATTACGCTTGAGAATAGTTCTGTAATTGAAAAGGCACTTCCTTATGTTGATAAGATCAAATTAAAACCTGAACATTCTGTTATCACAATTCTTTTTTCAACAACGAATTACATCAATGTATTAAAAACAGATGTACAATATCAATTGGTTGGATTCGATAAAGAATGGATCGATGCAGACTATAGCCAGAGTATTACTTATACGAATCTGGACCCGGGCAACTATATGTTAAAAATCAGAGGTAAAAATCCAACAAGTGAAGGGACATATCCGGAAAGAACAGTTGAAATAACCGTACTTCCGCCATTATATAAAACCGGTATGGCATATTTTATTTATGTAGTACTATTTGCGGCACTGTTAGTGATACTCATTCGCTTTTATACATCCAGAATCCAATTAAAAGCTTCATTGGAATATGAAAAAAAAGAGAAGTCAAACAATGAAGAATTAAATCAATCCAAATTGCGTTTTTTTACAAATATCTCGCATGAATTTCGTACTCCCTTGACTCTTATTGTAAATCAGGTGGAGATGATACTCCAGATGGGAAATCTGCCTCAATCGATATGTGGACGTTTATTGAATGTGGTACGCAATGCGAATAGGATGAGGAAATTGGTAACGGAATTGATTGACTTCCGTAAATATGAACAAGGTTTTATGCAATTGAAAGTTGCGGAACATGATTTAGTCCTTTTTGCAAATGAAATCTATCTTTCTTTTAAGGAACTGGCTCAATCCAAAGGAATAAATTATACACTTGAATGCAAAGAAGAAGAAATAAAACTTTGGTTTGATTTCAATCAATTGGAAAAAGTGCTTTATAATTTAATAGCCAATGCATTCAAGTATACTCCCGACAGGGGATTCATAACTATACGCATTGAAGTAATTGAGTTATATGTTGTTATTTCGGTAATAGACACAGGTATTGGAATTGATAATGAATCATTGAAAAAAGTGTTTGATCGTTTTTATCAAGCCGGAAATAATTCGGTCGAATGGGTTACAGTTCAGGGATCAGGGATCGGACTTGCATTAGCAAAGAATATCGTAGAACTGCATCATGGTGAAATAGGGGCAGAAAGTGAGGCGGATAACGGGAGCAGATTTTGGATGAAACTACGTGTGGGCGACAGCCATTTTCTTGAAGAACAGAAAGTCGTCATGAATAATAACACATTCTCCTGTTTATCAGAGGAAGAAATTCCGGATCATGAATTCATGGAAGATATTCTCAAATCGCAAAAAAAATCAGAGGCTACCAATTCTACCATATTGATCATCGAAGATAATGAAGAACTTTTACAATTGCTGTCCTCAATATTTCAACCTATATACAAAGTAATTCTGGCAAGAGATGGAGCGGAGGGATTTGAGATGGCGGTTGAAATACAACCGGATATCATATTGAGTGACATTATGATGCCTCGTATGTCTGGAGTGGAAATGACCTCAAAACTGAAATCTCATTTCGAAACAAGCCATATTCCAATCGTTCTTTTGACCGCAAAAACGGCAGCAGATTATATTGTACAAGGATTACTTACCGGTGCAGATGATTATGTGGTGAAGCCTTTCAATCTGAAGGTGTTGATAACCAGATGTAATAATTTGGTTAATTCCCGGAAACTCTTGCAGAAAAAATATGCATTGCAACCGGATGTTGAAACACAACTTATTGCGGTTAACTCTGCTGACCAGAAACTGTTGGAAAGGGCCAATGGTGTTATGGAAAATCACATCAACGATGCTGATTTTGATATTAATATTTTTGCATCGGAGATGTGGTTGAGCAGAACCAACCTTTTTATTAAACTCAAAGGAATAACAGGGCAAACACCCAATGATTTCATTATAAATTATCGCCTGAAAAGGAGTGTGTATTACCTTGTTAATTCGGAAGATATATCAATCGGGGATATTGCTATGCTTGTAGGATTCGGATCTACCAGCTACTTTATAAAAAGATTCCATCAATTATATGGCGTAACCCCGTCGCAATTTCGTAAAGATTATCAAAAAAACATTTAGAATAAAATTAGTCAGAACTCAAGACTCCTTCTATATAAGGAGTTCAAGGGATTTAAAAAAGAACCGGGAGGTCTTTCCGGAGAGCCTCCCGGTGTCGGTATACTAAAACTAAATTACGGTTTTACAACTAATTTTTGAAGTATTTCTTTTCCTTCTGTTTGTATTTTTACAAAGTAAACACCACTTGCAAAGTCAATGGCAATTTTCTCGTCTGCATTCACAATACAGGTTTTTACTTCCAGACCCGAAATATTATAAATGCTTACAACAGCTTCTTCTGTTAATCCGGTCAGGCTTATCCAGTTTGTTGCCGGATTTGGATACAAATTGAGTGATTCTGCATTTATTCCTTCAATAGAAGAATGCGGATTGACTGTTGTGGTACAACTTGCCGTAAATCCACCTTCTTCGGATGTTACAGAAATAATAGCTTCTCCTTTTGCTACAGCAGTAACCAAACCACTGGGTGACACGGTAGCTATATCTTCGTTATCGCTGCTCCATGTTACATTCTGGTTTCTGGCAGTTGATGGTGCCAGAGTGGCTGTCAGTTGTCCGGTTTCACCTTCGGTTAATGTAAGCGTTTTTTTGTTGATATTGATACCAGTTACGGTCAAAGCCTTTTCGAAAAGATTGACTTCATCTCCTGTTAATAACAGCCAACGTTGCGTTGTTGCTGTGTTGAGGATGCTAAATGTACCGGCAGCAGTAACTCCGTTTGCGTTTGCTGTAAAACATGGAGGTGTTGCTGTGCTTTGAGGACGAATGATCCAATAACCTTTTGTTGTAAATGCTGTGGTTCCGACTCCAATTTTTGTGTTGGTGCGGGCATTCATAAGTTGGAAGTTTTCGGTTGCAGCCGGGCTTCCTTTTGATGCTAATGTAATACCGTTTGTCCCTGAAGTTTTATAAGTAAAATACTTATTGGTAGCTGCATTGCGGATTTGGTAATAAGCTGTCGCCGGGTTAAATTCAAAATACCAGGCTGTACTGTCATTAGCTAAAGCATCAATTGCATTCATTTCTTGGTAAACAAGATTTCCTGCTGCATTTTCCATCAGGAAAGAATTGTTGCGTCCTCTTGTTTCATCTTCGTTTTTGATATAATATTTCACCCCATCAGTCTGCGCAAAGGTATAGGCAGGAGTCGTGAAACCGCCTTTTATCGGAGGTAAACCATCTTCACCAATTGCTTGATGTATCAAAGAGTTAGCGATATACAATATCTGGGTGCCATTGTCTTCGTGAGCACCATTGATTCCATAAGGCCACATGTGCGTACCATCTCCTTTTAATACGGAAGTTGTGTTATTGTCAAAGAACTGTACTACTTTGTTGGCACGTTCGCCTGTCCATTGTCCACTCACTTTTAACGGAGAACTTGATGTATTTGTCCAATAGGTATGTTGACCTACTCCAATGGTATGTCCCATTTCGTGCAGGGCTGTACCTGTTTGTTGGTAGCTGGGAGTTGCTCCGAATTGCATGTACCCTCCATAACTTGCTTCTGCTGTGGGTGTTCCTGCATTGTAATTAACCGACAAATGATGTCCTTGTATACTGGTATAATTATTAAAATAGTCAACGGCTGATGATACGGCAGCGGAAATACGAGGGAAATGTTCGACACTATTAGTAACGCTTGCATTTAACTGATAGGTAACTTTACCTTTTGGGACAGTAATTACTTTTACTACATTGCCATAGCCAACTGCATAAGTATTTGTTAACGCATATGCCCGCATGTAATATATAGTAGCAGGTTCCAGATTTTCAATATGATAGATGCTGCCATTATTGGTAAAATACTTAGTAGTCCGGTTGTCGAGAACGGTTGGTTCAGGATGGGTACTCCAACAGAATCCCCGTTCCATAATCCCGGAGCCAGATACAGTAAGACGTCCGAGAGCTGCAGTTGCTCCACGGACATAATTCAGATTTGTAGTCACTGTCGGAACAGCGCCGGTGGCATTTGCCAACCGGAAAGCAAAAATAGCTTTGTATGTTCCGCTTGTGATGCTATAAATTTCATCTAATGTAGCATCAAGATTTGCTGCAACAGCCTGGGCATTTGAAATGGCAGTTTGAAAAGCCGCAGCTTCGTTTTTACCTGCATCATAGACAGTCACAGCCGAATCAACAGCAATCTGCAAAGCGGCATAAGCAGCAATAGAAATATTTGCCGTATTGATAGTTTGAATCAACGATTCATTTGCAGCATCCAAATCAGCTAATACAAGAGTACCGGCTGCTGCTTGTCCTGCTTGTGAGATGGCTGTATTCAATCCCTGTTTTGCTGTATTTTGCATTTTCCCGGCCGAGAGATCTTGTGCTTTTTTCTGCTTTGCTTTAACAAAATCTGCAATAGCATTGATATCAAGTCCTTTATATTCCAAACGGAAATTATCGCATGTTACCCAGTTACCCGTAGCGCTTTCAGCTTTTAATCCGACAGTAACTTTTTTATCAATTATAAGAAAATCAATAGAACGGTCTTTAACGGTATCTACTACAATGGTTTCATTTCGTGCAAAAATAACAGCTCCGGTTTGAGGAGTTGCGGTTTTATTTTCGGAACTTCCGGAAGATTTTTGCTGTATATTACCCGCTGCAACGGTCAATGTGTATTTACCGTTAGGCATATTAGTCAGTTCTTGTTGGATACTTACATCCGGGACAAGAGAACCTATATTCACCCAATTTTCTATGTAAGTACTACCTGCTTTTTTTAGAAAGGAGGCGTTGGTTTGCGTAGAAAATCCGTTGTTTGTCCAGCCGTTGAAGGCAGATTCGAAACTCGGATTGGTAATGTAGCGAGTCAAATCCAACGGAGTGCTTTCCGAAGCATTTAAGAGTTGATATGCGAATATGGCATCTTCCAGGTCTGATGTAGCATTCAGTACTTCCAATATAGTTGCATTTGTATTGTTAGCAACTGCTTTTGCTACATTGGTGGCAGTTAATAAAGCACTTGCTTCCAAACCTGAACCGTTGCCGTAAAGTGTATTGGCTGTTCCAATTTGGGTGTTCAGTTCGGTTTTGTCTACTCCCGAATAAATGAGTTTTACATAATCGACTAAAACCTTTGCATGACTTCCGGAACCTGTAGCAGCTGTTGTTTTAAGGCCAATTTGTATTTTTCCTTTGGTTTTTTCTGAGATGGTAAAGTGAATAGTGTCGGTTGTCCATGCTCCTACAGGATAGGAACTGACTTCCGAAAGGGCCGATTTGCCACTTTCCGGAATCCAACCCAATAAACTGGAACCGGTTGTCGCTGTACCCACATTGTAATATACAGAAACCAAGGTATATTCTCCTTTTATCAAAGTCACCGGTTGGGAATAGTTAAGTATAGTTCCCCAACCTGTACTTAAAGCAAGCGCTCCACCTTCGGAGTCGTTATAGCCTGTATTGGGGATAGCTGAACTACTGTTGAATGTAGCCCCGCTTCCATAAGCAAATGTGCCGGCAACTGTATAAGTCCCGGAATTATCGTTGTTCCAACCGAAGACATCATTAATAATATCGCCAGCCACATTACCGCTTTTGGTTTTGCTGTAATTGAAATTTTTATCAAATCCGGCATTTGTTAAATAGAAATCCGTCACATCACTATGTGTTTGTGCCTGTATTTGCCAGGAGAACGCAAAGAGACATGAAAATAAAAAATAGGTAGTTTTTTTCATGATTTTTGATTTTAATATACTTGAAATTATAAATAATCGTTTGAAAATAGATTGATATGTATGAGATAAACACTATATTGGACGCAGTTCTAGTGTGAAATTCAAGCCTAACGCTTGTGATATTCGTAGGAAAGTAGATAATTGCATATCGGTTTTACCTTGTTCCAACAATGCAATATATTCCCTTTTCTTACCGATTTTTTCGGCAAGTTCCTTTTGGGTAATCTTTTCTTTCTTC
>JAVBMQ010000107.1:0-2759 GCA_031552335.1 Bacteroidales bacterium
AATAACAGATATATAGGTTATTAGCATCTCACTCTATAAATCGTATGAGTACTACCATTTGGCTTCCAACTTATACCAGTAGTCTTGCATTCTTCATTTTTCTGAGATATTTCTCTTTCCTTTGCATTGGATTCAAAAAAAATAATCATGGAAATAAAAATGATTGAAGGACGTACATTTGACAGGCTGCAGCAGTGTGTCAATGATTTGTTGGAGAAAAGTTGGAAATTCAATTCTCTTCAAGTGCAAAAGGAATGGTTGGACAATCAGGAAGTTTGCCTGCTTTTGGGGATTTCGCTTAGAACCCTTCAAAACTACCGGGACAAAGGGCTGGTCCCGTATTCCCAAATTGGGCACAAATGCTATTACAGAGAAATTGATTTTGACCGGTTTCTGTAATAAAACAAATCGACAATACAAAAAAACGCCACCAATGGAGCTAAATGAAATTCTGAATTATAATTCTCCGGAAATGAGAGAATTATTCTATAAAATAGAGAAAACAAACTCTAATATGGTCACTTATCTCGAACAAAATAAGCCTTCACTTTTTGGAGAGCAATTTCTGGATAATAATGAAGTCTGCGAAATGCTTCATGTTTCAATCAGGACACTTCAGGATTACCGGGATAAAGGGCTGATTGCATACTACAAACTGGAAGGAAAGATATTGTATAAATTATCCGATATAAAAAAACTGTTGGAAGATAATTATTTTGATGCCTGGCAGCAGAAAAAATAACCGAAAAAGAACTCCCGGTTTTGAAAGTCCTTTTCCGGTTTCACGCTTTATTTTTTAATTCCACAAATAATCCTGAGTTATACCCAATAGGGGAAGATGGACAAGTTTAGACTCCCGGAATCGTTCAAAGAACCAATTCCTCAAAATACCGGCATTGCAGGATTCTATCCGGAAAGCCATTGCGATAATAACGTCCAGATTGACGGCTGTTATATCATAACTCATCCTGTTCCTTTGGCATAATAAGTGGTATCGACATACGTCTGGAAGATAGAACATATTTGTTTTGAAAATGGAATTCAAACATGTATCTATTGCCGGCATATATACTCCGAATAACTCACATAAATCATTCCTGTCCATCCATACCGTATTGTCTACCGGACAAAATACAACTGTAGGTTTGTTATCCTTACCCATCTCAATGAATAGTTTCCCTTTTTCATTTGTTTTCATATTGTTTCCTCCTTCTCTTGGTTTGATTAGTAATAATGGTCTGATTTTCGGGGAATTGGTATTTGTTTCCAATCCGTTTTTCCAGTAATTCCATGTCTTCACCTATTTTCTGGTTCGTTATCTTGGCATATATTTGGGTTGTCCCAATATTCTGATGCCCCATTGTCCGGCTTAATGTTTCTATCGGAACGCCATTGGACAGGCAAATTTGAGTGGCCCACGTGTGGCGTGACTGATGGTAGGTCAGATGGATTTTCAATCCACATGCTTTTTCTAAGTCCTCAAGATAAAATACAATCAAAGAGTATGTACCAACATCAAAGACCTTACCTTCTTTTCCTGACCCTTTATGTTTTTCCAATATAGACAGTGGTATTTCCATAAGGGGAACACATGCTTCAGAGCCGGTCTTGCAGCGTTTTTGACGAATCCATTTTATGCCATTCTTATCCGTAACAATATTTTCCCATTTCAGGTTGCGTATATCCACGAATGACAAGCCTGTGAAGCAGGAAAAAATAAATAAATTCCTGACAAGGTTGACTCCTTTGTGTTCTACCGGAGTTTGCATAATCTTATCCAAATCTTCTTTACTAAGCCATTTCCGTGGAGCCTCAGTTGGCTTGGTGACATAGTCAGGGAAAGGGCTTCGGGGAATAATCTCTTTATTTACTGCCCTGCGGACAATCCGTTTGAGAATTCGGATTCTCTTTTCTACTGTTTTCGGACTCATCGCCTTATTGATGCGGCAATAAAAATCATAATCTTCCACAAACGAATAAGTAAGCCTGTTAAAAGCGATATCTTCAACTTCATATTTGTCCCTGAGGAATGATTTGAGCGTTACATAGGAACATTGATAATGCTTGTAGGTCGATTTAACTTTTGTAATACCGATGCTTTGTCGGACTTCTTCATTATGTAACTCAAATTCTTTGAGCAGCATTCCTTCAGGTACACCTATGCCTTGTATCGCATTTTTCAGACTTTCGGCAGTGACATAACCATTTTTCCCAATCAAATGATTGTAGTGGGAAGAAATATCCGTCCTGAATTGTTCCAGCTTCCGGTTAAGTTCTTTATTTACCTTATCCCGGACAATAGAGCAGCCTTCTTCTGCGGACCAGAACCGGGGTTCTATTTCTTCCTGCGTACTGAATTGTGCCACTTTCCCATCTAACGTTATACGCCCTAAAATCGGACATTTCCCGTTTTTCTTGATTTTTTGTTTATTGATATAGAACAATATACTGAACGTACTTCGCATAAAATCCTCCTTTCATTTTATTAATCAATCAACAAATATTTTCCCTCAATCCGTGTAGCCAAAGCTTGTATGTCCTGTGCAATCTTATCAAGGGATAATTCGGCATAAATCTGTGTTGTCTTAATATCCCGGTGACCTAACATCCGACTGACGGTTTCAATCGGAACGCCTTCTGATAGAGTAATTAAACTGGCAAATGTATGGCGCCCGACATGAAAGCTGATTCCCTTATTCAACTTGCATTTCTTGGCAATGCTGTGTAAGCTGAAATATACCGTGTTCATTTTAGGCATT
>JAVBMQ010000177.1:0-2666 GCA_031552335.1 Bacteroidales bacterium
ACTCCATTCCTATTACACCGCCGCCAATGATGGATAAGGATTGTGGCAATGTATTGAATGACAGAGCTTCTTTTGATGTCCAAAAATCTATATCGGATAAACCTTCTATTGGGGGAATAACAGTCTCCGAACCGGCACATAATAATAGATAGTCAGTTGAAAATTCTGAATTATTGCAATTGATCTGAATTTCTCCGTTCTGTTGCCCCTTTATAAATGCCTCTCCCAGAATAATATCCACTCCATTAGCTGTAAGCTTCATTTGTACACCCGCTGTAAGTTTTTTGACAACCTTATCTTTCCTGTTCATAATTTTCCGAAGGTCAAATTCTGGGGTGCTTTGGATATTGATTCCGTATTTGGACGCATTTTTTACAGTATCTAATATTTTTGCTGAATACAAAAGCGTTTTTGTTGGAATACAACCCTCATTGAGACAAATACCTCCAATAGCATTTTTTTCGAAAAGAACAGTCTGTAATCCGTTTTCAGCAGCTTTCTCTGCTGCATTATATCCGGCAGGTCCTCCGCCGATAATAGCTAAATCGTATTTCATTTGATATGATTTAAATTGGTGTTCATTGAATATGAATGTCAAACAAATGAAATGTGCCTATTGTTTAATTTGATTTAGAGTCGAATAGGTTCTCAGTATCAATACCAATTGGAATTTTGTCTTCTCGTCTTTATATCAATAAAAAATTCAGTGCCAAACATACCAATAAAACAGGAATTCAATTAACAGGATGGATAATGCACCTTTACAAGCAGTTGGGTATGTGAGTGATTATTTGACCGACTGTCATTGTCGTACATCTTTACCCATTTGATGATGTTTTCATGATATCCCTTGCCGTTTCTATTTTATACTTCTTACCCTTCATCTTCTCATCCCTGATGTTAGTCAGAAGTGTTTTTACAGCAGATCTTCGAACTGCTACAAAAGAAATAAAATCTTTTACTTCGATCAATCCCAGATCCAATTTATCAAGTTTGCCTTTTTGTATAAAGAAGCCAACGATATCGCTTTTATTTAATTTGTTTTTTTTGCCGCCACTTACATAGATTGTTTGGTATTCGGGACAATTGGGTAATGCTTTTCCGGTTGTAATTTTAAGAATATCTATGTTTCCGGAAATATAATCCGGCATTTTATCCTCTTCGAATTGTATAATATATGCTGTTCCGGAGGCATTCATACGGGCTGTGCGCCCATTACGGTGAACAAATTCAGTTTCTTTAGCCGGGAGATGATAATGTATCACATGCTTCATTTCGGGAATATCCAATCCTCTGGCAGCCAAATCGGTTGTAACCAAATAATTTAAACTGCTATTTCTAAATTGGATTAAGACTCTTTCCCTATCATCCTGATCCATACCTCCATGATAATATCCGGTCAATATCCCTTTTTTATTCAATAAATTACTGATACGTTCTGTAACCTCCCTGTGATTACAGAAAATAAGCGCCGGTTCAGAATTGAGGGAACATATAAGATGAAACAGAGATTCTATTTTGTCTTTTTCCAGAGATAAAACAAGCTTAATTGAAAGTGTATCATTTTTTTCTTCTTGTATATAATCGAGAATTACCGGCGATTCCATTTTTACAAATTCAGGAATTTCTATATCTGAAGTAGCAGAAAGAAGAATCCTTCTTTGCAAATTGGGCAGTTGGCCGATAATCGGACTCATTTCATCCTGAAAGCCCAATTGTAAAGATTTATCAAACTCATCCAGAACCAAGGTATTGATAGAGTTTGTATCGAAAGATTTTCGTTCCAGAAGATCAGTTAAACGTCCAGGGGTTCCGATTAGTAACGCAGGAGGGTTACTTAAATTTTTTATTTCTGTATCAATAGCATGTCCGCCATAACAAACATTTACTTTGAACTTTGGTCCCATCTTCTTCCATACTTGCTCTATTTGAAGAGCCAGTTCCCTTGAAGGCACAACTATCAGACATTGTACATTTTTTACATCCTCTTTCAATAATTGAAGAACAGGGAGTAGGAAAGCAAGTGTTTTTCCTGAACCGGTAGGAGATAATAGCAATATGTTTTGCTTATTAATGATTACATCCTGAGTCGCAATCTGCATCTCATTCAGGTTGTTAATCCCCAGATTGGATAATATGTTTGTTGTTTGATTTTCTGTTTTCATGTCGTAAATTTACGTAAAAATCATCAAGCCATGAATTTCACTTGTCCTATCTAACCATATGTAGTCAGAAATTTAGCTATTTAATTTTTTATTCTACTCACTCGTTATTTACTCCGTTTTTGGAGGCTATTTTTGAGAGAACTCTTCCTCTTTAAGTGACAGGACAAAAGTAGAAAGAAATTTGTGGATTTCCAAATATTTATTTTATTTTTTGCACGATGATACATATTATTGTGTATTTTTGTGCAGAAAATAAAATCAGATAGAAGAATATGAACAAATATATCGAAGAATTCCATAAACTCAAAATCTTCCATAAAAAAGATGTTGTTGCATTGACCGAAGACGAAAATGCAGCAAAAGAACTTTTGCGGAGGTATAAACAACAAGGATTAATATCACAAGTAAGGCGAGACCTCTATGTTGTAACAGATTTGGCGACAAAAACCAGTTCTGCTTCGAAATATGAAATAGGCAGTCAAATAAATTTTTCTTCATACT
>JAVBMQ010000040.1:0-10691 GCA_031552335.1 Bacteroidales bacterium
TTGTAGACTCTGGTATTATTCATTTTATTTCAGGTATTCTTCAATTATAATCTTTGTCTGTTTCATCAGGACTTCAAAAGCGTTGGGCTTGTTCATCAGTTCTTCCATGTTTTCAGGAATCACTTGCCACCGAAGCCCGTATTTATCAATACACCAACCGCATTGCGATGCTTCTCATTCATGAGTAAAATAGTCCCAGTATTTATCAATTTCATTCTGGTCTTTACAATTAATCGCAAACGATATAGCGTCATTCAACGGATGGTGTCCTTCCGCAGTACTCATCAGGGAATACTTCTGCCCAAAGATTTGCACTTCGCACATTTCGGTATACCCGCTGGGCGTTTCGCCAAGAGGACTGATTGTTCCTTCTTTGAAATGGCTGCTAAAAATAGTTGCGTAGTATTCCACGATTTTTGAAATTGTGCCGCCGTCGGCATTAAACCAAAGGCAGGGAATGATTTTATTGGTATTCATATTTTCTATTGGTTTTATATTTTAAACCAGTCGGAACAAGTTTCTCTATCAGTAAATAACATTTGATTATTCATTTTGTTTTGCTGTGTCACATCGTTTCACTCATTATTCAATCTATATTCTTCCTGTTTCTTTTTCGGCAATTTACTGATTACTCCTTCTGCCGAATTCCGAATTAATTCTTCAATCAACTTGTCGGGAACATCGCTTTCCAACGTAACCCAGTTCCACAACAGGGTTTTAAAATCATCCGGGTTTATTCCGTTGTACTTTTCACGCAGTTCGGCCGACTCTTCCGGATTGCATTTAAGGTATGCTCTAAATTTGCCGTTGCCGAAACAATCGGTAAAAGCATTCGCTTACATTGGGGAATTGAAAATAAACTTCATTGGTATTGAAAATTATAACAAATTAAGATGCGTTTGACCTGAATATTTTTTTTCTTGATTGTTGTCATAATTCTTATTTTTTTGTATCTTTGCACCGCAAAACAGAGCGGGATGTAGCACAGTTGGCTAGCGCGCCACGTTCGGGACGTGGAGGTCGGACGTTCGAGTCGTCTCATCCCGACCTATAAAAACAGAGAGCAGGTGCTTGTATATCAGGTATTTGCTCTTTTTTATTATCTCTTGATTCTGTTTTCTAAGAATTGATAAATGTATATAAACAGACGATTTTATATAGCAGTTTTATTGGTTGTCTTTTGTTTTATTTCCGGATTCAAAAGTCCCTTCCTTTTTACCCTGGCTTTGTTCCTGCTTCTGGGGTTAATTCTTATTATTGCATATGAAGCTTTTTTACTCTACAACAAAAACAGTAAAGTGTCGGCTGTACGTGTATGTGAAGATCGTTTTTCCAATGGAGACGAGAATGAAATACAAATTCATATTGATAGTACCTTCCCATTTTCTGTGAATCTGGAGGTTATTGATGAAATTCCGGATGTCTTTCAATATAGGAAAACGCTTTTTAAGTTAAGTCTTGAGGCAAAAGAGAGTAAACGGCTAACTTACCAATTGCGTCCGGTTAAACGGGGAGCTTATCATTTTGGACTGATTAATGTTTTTGTCTCTACCCGGATCGGATTGATTAACCGGAAATTCAAAACAGGATCTCCCTATTCGGTAAAAGTATATCCGTCTTATTTGAGGTTGCGTCAGTATGAATTGATGGCTATTTCCAATAAGTTGACAGCTTCCGGGATGAAAAAGATCAGAAGGATCGGACAACAATTGGAGCTTGAACATATCAAAGAATATGTCAAAGGAGATGATTACCGGACAATCAATTGGAAAGCAACTGCACGCCGAAGCCAGTTGATGGTGAATATTTTTCAGGATGAACGGGCACAGAATGTATATAATCTGATAGATAAAGGCCGTACCATGCAGTCAGCCAGTAACCGGATGACTTTGTTGGATTACTCCATAAATGCCTCTTTGGCTTTGTCATTTGTTTCCATGATTAAGGGAGATAAAGCCGGATTGCTGACTTTTGAGAAAAAATACGAAACAATTCTTCCAGCTTCCAGACATGCCGATCAGATGCATCAGATATTGGATGCTTTATATAAACAGCAAACTACTTTTGCAGAAACCGATTATAGTTCATTATATGCTTGTGTGAAGAAGAATATCACACAACGAAGCCTACTTCTGGTATATAGTAATTTTGATACAGTGAAAGCTATGCAAAGGCAGTTGGTTTATCTCCGTATGCTGGCAAAACAACATACGGTAGTTGTTATCTTTTTTGAAAACACCGGACTTTCAGATTTGATAGAGAAAGAACCTGTAACCAAACTGGAGACTTATGAAAAAGTGATTGCCGAAAAACTGGTCAATGAAAAACGATTGATTGTAAGAAAATTGCGCCAAAACAATGTGTTATCCATACTTACTTCTCCGGAAAAATTAACGACAGATGTTATTAATAAATATCTGGACTTGAAAGCCAGAAATATGTTCTGATGCATATTTCTAAAATGTGACTCCATTTCCTTTGGCAAAGACTTTCTTTGTAACAGTTCTTTCATCTTCTGTAATTCTGATGATCAGAATACCTTTTGCCTGTATAGGGACATCTATGAAGCTATTATTTGTTTTACTTTCTTTTAATAATCTTCCCATGCTGCTATAAACTGAAATTGTGGACTCTGAATCTTTTTTAAGGCCGGAAATGCTTAGGAATCCATTATTTGTAGTAATATTGACAAATGCGCCTCTGAGTTCCAACGTGTCTGTTGTAGCAATAAAACTGAGATTAGAACAATCATCCGGAATCAGAAAACTGATTTCTTTTTCATAAAATATGTCATGAATTGTATCTTGAGATGTTGCTAAATTAACTCTCCAGGAACTGAAAGTTGAGGTTTCAGCACCATTCCAGAAGATATGAATCTGTTTTCCTTTGTAATATTGACCATCAAAGAATGAGTTTTTTAACTGAATACCATTGATAGAGACAGATGAAGTTTCCGTTACATTCTCTTCAATATTGACTTGTACGGGAACTGTACCTTTTAGCTTGAAGAACTCATTTAGATTAGCATACATATAATCATTGCGAAGCTCACACCATTCTTTCATTTGAGCAACTTCTTCATTCCATGTTTCTATTTCTTTTAATCCCCAATTTTTCCTATGAAAGGGCATTTCAGTCTTCAATTGTTGTTGTACACTGTCAATGATTTGTCTGGTGGAACTTTTATGCAATATGTCTCCCATATAGATAGCGAAGCAGTTCAAAAAGTCTTCTACAAATTCTTCCTTGGTTAATAGAGTTCGTAGAAACAAAGTGGCAAATTCAACTCTGGTATTGAATGTCATTACATCATAATCTGCAGTTGCAGTTCCGTACAGCCCCAATGAAATATCTATATCCTTCAGGATAAAGCGCCATTTTCCGTCTTTCTTTTTAGGTTTCCAACAAACAGTATTATTGCCAGGAAAATCCAGATTAACAGCATACATATGAAGGATATAAAAGTTGATGAACTCAGGGATGTCAATTTTATCTTTCAATTCTTCATAAGAGATGGTTTCCGGTGCTAATTCCATTCTATTTGTCAGTTCTCTGTAGTCATTCCAATCTCCAGTCTTCAGTTCTGTGAAGTTTTCAAACAGATCAATATCTTCAAGCCCGTTATAATTGGCATAAATATAATCTTCATCTGTTCTTTCCCGTATATTTTGAATGCCGAAATATTCTCCATTGACAAAAAGAATAGCAGGTTGATAAGCCTGATAGTCAACGTCAACTTTTCCACCCATAAATAATTGGATTGCAGCATCCCTGAAATGAGTATGCAAGAAGTCGTTTCCCGAGTTCCGAAGCAGGAAAGATTTGATCTCCTGATTGGGTTTTTCCTTGAATAATGGGTAGTCAAATCGCTTTTCTCCGAAACGTTTATTGGCATAAATAACAAAACTCTTTTGAGGATTTGTGCGGGAACAGCGTCCGGAGATTCTCAGTTCACCCACCTGGTTGAGGACACACCGGTTGTTAATATCCGGAAAATATTCAATATTCACAGGACGACGCCAATCTTGGTTCCAGTTGACTTTTTTTTCGGAACAGAGTCCTTCAATCCCATTCTTTCCACTTCCTGCTACATAAATCCCAAGGTCATCATCCCAAAGATATTCCGGATTGAGACTTAAAGATACGACAGGTAGAGATAAGTCCCTGTCAGATATAATATATGTTTGTGTAATCGGAGTTCCGATCAAATATCCTGGAGCAATGATTTTCGCCCTGATTACAGTAGGTTTTGTAATGACAATTTCTTCAGTATAGATATTAGAAGATGTTGTTGGCTCCGATCCATCTGTCGTATAATATATTTGTTGTTCTGTAATATCTTTTGCATTGCCCGGCAATGAAAGTTTCAGGCTTACTTCTTCTTTAAATACTCCTCCGGCTTGGCTAAAAAGTGGGTTAGGAGCAAGTTGTTTGGATGTAGGGCCCTGATTAGCCTCTCCAGGAGTTGCTGTGATGAAATATTCCCATTGATCGGCCGCGTCCGTAACTCTTCCTCTTGCAATATTCGGGGCCGGTTGTTTGGGTATTTTAGTCACTTTATCAACCGTTTGTCCGGAAGTGTCAAATAAATGGATTTCTCCGTTACTGCCGCTTTCCAACCGAAAATTAGTATGTATTCCTGTTGATGCTTTATCGCAATATATCAGTTGATATCCTTTAGCTGGAATAATTATTTCTTCTGTAATTTTCCATCCGCTGTTTAAATCAGCATTATCGGCTATATACCAGTTTTGAATATCAACGGATTCTTCACTGTCATTATATAGTTCTACCCAACTGTCTGGAAATTCGAGCAAATCATCCATGATGCAGTTGATATTACTCTGCATGAACTCATTGATCCATATTTTTGCCGAAAGTGAATGGTTTGAAATGAAAAGTAAAATAAAAAATGAAATATAAAAAAGGATTTGCCTCATTACTAGTCTTTTATTTTTAAAGATGGATTTATCCATAAAAACGTTGCATGGTGTGTGAAACAAAAACCAGCATAAGACCTTTTTAACTCTTATGCTGGTATTTTTGAAGAATGACAAATAATATATTATTGTTTCTCAATCCACTTTTTTGCATTTACAAATGCCTCAATCCAAGGACTAACTTCATCGGCATTCTTTCTTTTTTGTGGGTAATTTGCCCATTGCCAGGGGAATATGGCCCTTTCTAAGTGAGGCATCATGGCCAGATGGCGACCATCCGGAGATACAATTCCTGCTACGGCATATGAAGAACCATTAGGGTTTCCCGGATAGTTTGCATATTGATATTTGGCTATGACATTGTATTTGTTTTCTTTGTATGGTAAATCAAATTTTCCCTCTCCGTGGGCTACCCAGATACCCAGTTTGGAAGAAGACAGGGATCCGAACATGACAGAGTTATTTTTAGGAATATCTACCGTTACAAATTCCGATTCAAATTTGTGTGAGTCATTGTGTAGCATGTGTGCTTTTTGCTGATGCTCCGGATTGATCAGATCCAATTCTACCATCAGTTGACAACCATTACAGATACCCAGGCTCAATGTATCCGGACGGTTGTAGAAGTTTTTCAAAGCCTTTTTAGCTTTTTCATTGTACAAGAAACCGCCGGCCCAACCTTTGGCAGAACCTAATACATCAGAATTGGAGAATCCTCCGCAGAAGACTATCATATGGATATCTTCCAGAGTTTCCCTTCCGGAAGCCAGGTCAGTCATGTGTACGTCTTTCACATCAAATCCGGCCAAATGCAGAGCATAAGCCATTTCCCTTTCTCCGTTTGTTCCTTTCTCCCGGATGATAGCGGCTTTTATTCCTGATTTTGTTTTTCTATCGGCCGAAATGCCATATTGAGATAAACTTCCGCTGAAATTTTTGTTGAAACGGAATACCAATGGTTGCTGTTTGTAGTTGTTGAAACGGGCTTTAGCACAATCTTCTCCGCTTTGTTTCCTGTCTAAAAGATAAGAAGAAGAATACCATACATCCCGCATATAATCAATTCCGAAATGATATTGAGCGCCATCTTTATCTAAAAGGATATGGCGTTCGTTGACCGGTTTGCCGATACGGGCAAAAGCAATCCCTTTTTCGGAAAGCATATTTTCTACAGATTTCCGGTCTTTTACCTGGATCAATATACCCGGGTTTTCACTGAAAAGTATTTTAACTAAGTCTTTTTCTTTGATTTTATCTAAATTGATCTCCAATCCACCTTCTACATTTCCAAAACACATTTCCAGCATGGCAGTGATCATTCCTCCGGCAGAAATATCATGTCCGGCAAGGATTAAATCCTGATTGATAAGTTCCTGAATAGCATTGAATGTTATTTTGAAATATTCGGTGTCTTTGACGGTCGGAACCTCTTCACCCAGTTTATTCAAAGATTGGGCGAAAGCAGATCCTCCGAGTTTGAATTTGTCAAAAGAGAAATCTATATAGTAAAGATATGTTCCTTTCTGATTGATCAGTACGGGAGATACGATTTTCTTGATATCCGACACTTCTGCTCCGGCAGAAATGATGACTGTTCCGGGTGAGTAAACCTTATCTTCTCCATATTTTTGTGTCATGGACAAAGAGTCTTTTCCTGTGGGGATATTGATGCCTAATTCGCAGGCAAATGAAGAACATGCTTCTACCGCTTGATATAAACGTGCATCTTCGCCTGGGTTCTTACAAGGCCACATCCAGTTGGCGCTGAGAGATACACTGTTTAATCCTTCCGTCAATGGAGCAAAAACAATATTTGTCAGTGATTCTGCGATCGACATTACAGATCCGGCAGCAGGATCAACCAATGCTACCTGAGGTGCATGTCCGATGGAAGTGGCAATACCGGATTTTCCACGATAGTCGAGGGCAACAGCTCCCAGGTCACTCAATGGAAGTTGGATTTCTCCCTGGCATTGCTGACGGGCAACTTTGCCGGTAACCGAGCGGTCTACTTTATTGGTTAACCAGTCTTTACAGGCAACAGCTTCCAATTGTAATACATTTTCAAGGTATTCATGCAGATTGGCCACATCGTATGTTAATCCGGAAAATTTTTCTTTGACGGTTTTATCTGTCATAACCGTACGAGGCGGTTTCCCGAAGAAATCTTCTAATCTCAGGTCTAAAGGTCTTTGTCCGTCTTTTTGTTCGAAAGTGAATTGCATATCTCCGGTTGTTTCTCCGACTACATACATCGGAGAACGTTCGCGTTCGGCAATCTTTTTTACCTTATCCACATCTTTTTGTTCCAGGAGGATACCCATTCTTTCCTGACTTTCGTTTCCGATAATTTCTTTGGCAGAAAGGGTCGGGTCTCCGATGGGTAATTGTGACATGTCTATTTTCCCTCCGGTAGTTTCGACTAATTCGGATAAACAGTTCAGATGTCCGCCGGCGCCATGATCATGAATCGAAACAATGGGATTGTTTTCCGCTTCGGCCAAAGTACGGATTACATTGGATGCTCTTTTTTGCATCTCCGGGTTGGCACGTTGTACTGCATTTAATTCGATTCCGCTGGAATATTCTCCTGTGTCAACGGAAGAAACAGCGCCGCCACCCATTCCGATACGGTAATTATCACCACCGAGGACTACTACTTTTTCTCCGCCTTTCGGTTCTCCTTTCAATGCATCCCGCATATTTCCGTATCCGACACCTCCGGCCAACATGATTACTTTGTCAAAAGCAAATTTCTTCAGATTTTCTTCATGTTCGAAAGTCAGCAGAGAACCGCAAATCAAGGGTTGTCCGAATTTATTTCCAAAATCAGAAGCTCCGTTAGAAGCCTTGATCAATATTTGTTCCGGTGTTTGATACAGCCATTTTCGGGGAGACATGGAATCTTCCCATTCTCTTCCCGTTTCAGTACGCGGGTAAGAAGTCATATACACTGCAGTTCCCGCAATCGGAAGAGAAGCTTTTCCTCCGCCGAGACGGTCGCGGATTTCACCTCCCGTACCGGTAGCAGCGCCATTAAAAGGTTCTACGGTAGTGGGGAAATTATGTGTTTCCGCTTTCAGAGATATGACGGTTTTAATATCTTTGGTTGTGAAATAATCAGGTTTGTCTCCTGATTCAGGAGCAAACTGTTCAACAACAGGACCTTCATTGAAAGCCACATTGTCTTTATATGCAGAAACCAGTTTGTTGGGATTGGTTTCCGAGGTTTTCTTAATTAATTTAAAAAGTGTGCTTTCTTTTTCTTTCCCGTCAATGACAAAAATGCCATTGAAGATTTTGTGCCGGCAATGTTCCGAGTTTACCTGTGAAAAGCCGAATACTTCGCTATCAGTCAGTTTCCTTCCTAATTTACGGCTGACATCATTCAGGTAATCGATTTCTTCCTGACTAAGCGCCAATCCTTCCTGTTGATTATATGCTGCAATATCGTCTATTGCAATGATTGCTTCAGGTTGTTTGTTGATCGTAAATATTTTCTGGTCAATGCCGTTATACACCCGTTGCAACATAGGGTCGTGTTCGGCTTTTTCATTCTTTACCGTGAAAAATTCCTCTATCCTGCAGATACCTGTGATGCCCATATTCTGAGTGATTTCCACCGCATTTGTACTCCAGGGAGTAATCATTTCTTTGCGTGGACCTACAAACCAGGAATCCAGGCTTTCTTTTTTCAACACTTCGGCATTCCCGAACAACCATATTAATTTTTGAACATCCTCAGCGATGAGTTCTTGGTTCGCATCAACGGCAATTACCGTTTTTATTGGCGTTTTAAAGAAAAGAATCATGATTAAGATAAATTTGAGACACAAAGGTAGTATATTTTTTGCGCAATACAAGGTGTAAATTCAGGCTAATTGTATTTAAAGGTAAAAAAATAACAGAATTCTACACATCATGTGTTTTTTGTGATATAAAAAATATATTATCTTTGCGCCATGCTAAACACAGTGTTTAAAGGTATTATTATTGGCATCTTGGTTTCCGCACCTATGGGACCGATAGGTTTGTTGTGCATTCAACGTACTTTGAATAAAGGCCGTTGGCATGGATTTGCAACCGGGGGAGGAGCTGTTTTGTCAGATTTGTTTTATGCCGCTTTGACTGGTTTGGGCATGGGATTTGTGATTGATTTCATAGAAAAAAACCAGTCCTTGCTTCAAATTTTCGGCAGTATTCTGTTGATGGCCTTCGGTTATTATATTTTTCGTACGAATCCATCTAAAGGGCTAAGAAAACCTGATGTTTCCGCAAATACTTACACGCAGGATCTTGTTACTTCTTTTTTTCTTACATTATCCAATCCATTTATTATTTTTCTTTTCCTGGGGCTTTATGCCAGATTCAATTTTATTTCTCCTGAAGAAACAACTTTGTCACTGATACTTGGCTTGCTGGGCATTGTTCTTGGAGCTACCTTTTGGTGGTTCTCCATTACCTATTTTGTAGGTAAATTGAGAGGAGTATTTAATCTTCGGGGTTTATGGATTGTAAACCGGATGGTAGGAATTATTATTATTATTTTTTCTGTAGGAGGTTTGGTGTTTTCTATTTGGGAATATGGGAAATAATTCTGAGATTTTGAATTCTGAATTTTGAATTATATAGGGAAGTACATTTAAACGAACGAAGCGAATCAAAACGAATATCTTTATTAATTCGTTTTGATTCGCTTCGTTCGTTTAAATTCGCGTCCTGTATGATTTTATTCTTTTTGCAACTATGGAGATTTAATTTTTGCTTGTTAATTCAAAATTTAGAATTCAAAATTCAAAATTTCAAACCCTTTAAAAAGAATAAGGGAAATCTCACGACTTCCCTAATCCAACCTTTGTTAACCTTAAATCTAATACTATTATGAAAAAACCACGATGCAAAGATAAAGGCTTTTTGTATACCTGTCAATAGTTTTATCTATAATAAGTGTTAATGATTTGCGTATTTCGGCCTAAACAATGTTAAATGCTCTTGTGACCGTTTTTTGGAGCAATATAACTTCGTTTATCTACAACTCTGGTTTTTGTCTGTGAATCATGCCATCCGATGCCTTCTTCTCCTAAAAATGAAAAAGCTTCAAAAGGAACAATTCTCCAGAGTGTTCTGAATAGAATATCACTGAAAGAAGGTTTGTATCCGTCTTTTGTGACAATAATTGTGCGAGTAACCAATTTTCCTGGGGTTATGTGGAATATTCCTTCGAAAAATAAATAATAACTGAGAAGAATGGCTAATCCTAATACCCATTCACCTCCTTTGTCCAAGTTATCCAGCCAGGATGTTGAGTCTACATCCAATAGCATTTCTATGAATAATGATGTACATCCAATCAGAAAAGCCAGAATGTACATTCCAAGAACATCAATTATATGGTTTGCGAATCGTCTTCCTTTACCGGCAACATTATATAGAGTGAGATCATCGTAAAAATCCTGATCTTTTTGTTCTGGGGAGTAGTCGTTTTCTTCCATAATGGTATAAATTTAAGAGTTAAGAATTGAGAATTGTGGGTTAAAAAATTAAGAGCTAAAAGTTGTGTGGTACAACTCTTAACTCTTAATCTTTTTCATTCAAAGCTTAGTCCTTGAACTTCGCACTGATGAATTCTCTATTCAGCCTTGCTATATTGCTGATGGAGATATTTTTCGGGCACTCTTGTTCACAGGCAGCTGTATTGGTACAGTTACCGAATCCTAATTCATCCATTTTGGCAACCATTGCTTTGGCACG
>JAVBMQ010000201.1:0-5057 GCA_031552335.1 Bacteroidales bacterium
GTCCTCAGGGCATTGTTACTTTCCCATCCGTACGAAGAACCTGCATATGACATATATGCTCTGGAGAATGCCTGGAGTCAGGCTGGTTCCGGGGTTGTGGGGGAATTACCTTCTGCAGAAGATGAATTGCTTTTTCTGCAAAGACTGCAGGAGATTTTCCAGTTGGATTGCATAAAATATTCTGCATTAAGGAAAAAGCCTGTAAGGGAAGTTGCTATTTGTGGAGGAAGTGGAGCTTTTCTTATCCCTGATGCCATTCGGTATGGAGCAGATGTATTCATTACCGGAGAAGCAAAGTATAACGATTTTTATGACGTAGAAAAAAAGCTATTACTGGCAGTCATCGGACATTATGAATCGGAAATATGCACAAAAGAGATATTTTATGAAATTATTACGAAAAAAATGCCTAACTTTGCCGTTCATTTTTCGAATGTAAATACAAATCCGGTAAATTATTTAAAGTAACAATATGGCTACAGAAAAACAAACGGTTGAAAAGGAACTGACAGTTGAAGAAAAGCTTAGCGCTTTGTACAGACTTCAAAGCATGTTGTCCGAAATAGACAAAATAAAAACATTGCGCGGGGAACTTCCCCTGGAGGTACAAGACCTTGAGGATGAGGTTGCCGGTTTGGATACCCGTATCCAGAACTTTCAGATGGAAATGAAAGACTTGGATGTGGCTGTTGCTCAACAAAAAAATAAGATTGTAGAATGTAATGCTCTGGTAGGAAAATATCGTGAGCAACTGGATAACGTACGTAATAACAGAGAGTTTGATAACCTGACTAAAGAAGTCGAATTTCAAGGACTGGAAGTCGAATTGGCTGAAAAACGTATCCGTGAATTTACCGCAGATTCAAAAGTTATAGCTGAAGAAATCCAAAAAAGTAAAGAACTTCTGAAAGAGCGTACCATCGATCTTCGTTCGAAGAAAGAAGAATTGGAAGAAATTATTACAGAAACAAAGCAACAGGAAGAGCAATTGCGTGAAAAAGCAAAACAATTGGAAACAACGATTGAACCTCGTTTGCTGGCTGCGTTCAAACGTATCAGAAAGAGCGCCCGCAATGGTTTAGCAGTGGTTTACATTCAACGTGATGCCTGTGGTGGTTGTTTCAATAAAATTCCACCTCAGAGGCAGTTGGATATCAAACTCCGTAAAAAGATCATTGTTTGTGAGCACTGTGGACGGATCATGATTGACCCGAAACTGGCAGGAGTAGAATAAGTAAGTATCAATAGAAAATAGGAAAGCGGAAATAGAGAGCGACAATTGTCCTTTTTACTTTTCGCTTTCTGCTTTTAAAGATGTTTTGACTTGCATCTTACCCTCATTGTCTGTGTATATAAAATAATAGTCAAGAATCTCATGTCCGGCGGTTCTTAAATGATTTAATAACTGTAGAGATGAATCAACACCTAAAGTCATACAAGCCGTGGCATATGCATCGGCAGTCATACAATCTTTGCAAATGATACTGGCACTTAACATGTCACTTTCGGCCGGATAGCCGATTTTTGGGTGAATGGTATGTGCGTATTTTTTTCCGTCTTTAATATAGTAATTACGATAATTTCCTGAAGTTGCGATACTCCTGTCGCATAAATCAATGATCTCCTGTTGTTTTGTAATACTCCCCGTATGATCATCAATAGGTTGAGGAATCTCAATCTTCCAACAAGTACCTTTGGGATTAATACCTTTGCCTCTTACTTCACCTCCGATTTCTACCATATAATCGGCTATTCCGTAACTTTCCAATAAATTGGCAATAATATCGGTTGCATATCCTTTGGCAATAGCCGAACAATTGAGTGTGATCCGGGAATCTTCTTTAATTATCTTTTCGTCTTTTAGTTTTATTTTGTTGTATCCTACAAACATCTTTAAACTATCTATTATTTCTGGTGTTACATTGTCTGAATGTTGAAATCCGAATCCCCATAGATTGATCAAAGGAGCACAGGTAATATCAAAAGCACCAGATGTCTGTGCCGATACATCCTGGGCTTTGTTAAAAACAGTCAGAAAAAAACTATCAATTTTTACAGGCTCATTCCGGTTGATTTTGCTGATAACAGATGTGGAATCGAAGGGGTTTAGAGAGGCATTGAATAATTGCAATTGACGCACAATATCGTTGTCCAAGGGTTTATGATATTTGTACTTAATGTGATAAGTAGTGTGGAAAATTTCCCCCTGAGAAAGGTAATATGTTTCATTTGTGTTACATCCATATCCACAAATTAAAAAAAATAAAGCAGTTGTGATGAATAAATAAGCTAATTTTAATAAATGCATTTTTATGTTAATTTTGGCATGTTATTTGTTGCAACAAAGATAAGAGTTTTTTTAGTATAGACATCTATATATTTAAAGTTAGTACTATTATATTATTGTTTCGGATCATGGGATTATTCCAGTCTTTAAAAGTATATAAAATAGATAAACACGCAGTGATACATAATCAATTTGTTGAAGTTCTGAAACAACAAGTCGAAGGAAAGTATTTTCTTGAAATTCCCGACTACTCCAAGTCCGGAGATTCTCAGGTGTCTGTCAATACATTTAAAATAAAAAAGAATAGCCTGCATGGTTTACTGTTAACTCTTTCGCCTGCTCAGGATGAATATTATTCTTTTATCTATACCGTACCATATACCCCTAATACATTATTAAGGTATATTGTAAATACTCGTTTATATACTTTGCTCCCTTTTAAATTTGTTCAAAATAATTCAACCTTGGATGTGGATGTGATGAAAATGCTTACTTCTCAATTAAAAGCGCAGCCGGTGGATGGTAGTTTTATCTGAGTATATTGTTGAATAAATACAAAATCTTAATAAAAAAATAACCGAAAACTTTTTTTGTTTCGAAAGTTTTCACTTACCTTTGCGCCCGGATTTCACCGCATAAATTATGGATTTGAAAAAAAGGATTATAGAGGAGGCTTCTGATTTGTTTTTCCATAAGGGAATCAAGAGTATCACCATGTCGGATATAGCTAATCATTTGGGTATATCTAAGCGGACGCTCTATGAAGTCTTTAGTGATAAAGAAGAGTTGTTGGGAGAATGCCTTGACTGTAATATGGAACTGGCAGATAAAGAAATGCAGGAATTGCTTGAAGAGTCGGAGAATGCCATAGACGCTATGATGCGTATATATGCCAAACATTTGAGTGATTTGCATAATATCAACAAGTCGGTAGTGCATGATTTAAAAAAGTATCATCCTAAATTGTACAAAAAAATAGAGTGTAAGCATTGGGAGGACATTGATACATTTAGACCATTGTTTGAAAATGGTATCCGCCAGGGTTTAATGCGCAATGATATTCAATATGAAATCCTGATGTGGTTGCTGAAAGCGCAATTCAAGATGTTGATGGAGGGCGATTATGTCCCTACCGATAAATATTCAATGCGTGAATTTGTACAGGCTATCATCCTGAATTTTGTGCGTGGAATTGCTACTCCGGAGGGCAATGAAAAAATAGAAGAATTAATAAAGAACATAAAAAAATAATATAAAAGATTGTTTGGGTTATGAAAATGAAATTTGGTAAAAGTATGTTGGTCGGCTTTTTCTTTCTGACACTTTCGGCAACAGGAAAAGCGGAGGTGTCACAGGATTCTTTGCGGTTGACATTGGATAAGGCAATTGAAATTGCAATGAGTGAAAATCCTACAATAAAAGTTGCAGACTTGGAAATTGAAAAGAAGAAGTATACAAAAAAAATAGCACAAGCTCCTTTATATCCCCAGATTGATGCGGTTGGACAATATACAAGGACAATACAAAAGCAGGTAATGTATATGGATGGTGCTTTTGACATGACGGAAACATTGGCTCCAATGTTTGCAGGGATGGAAAAAACCTTTATAAAAGATGTTCCGGGGTATACACCAGGGGATTTGTCAACAGCTATTGCGCAAGAATTTGCCAATCAACCGGATACATCAGGAGATGGTATCACAGTTGGCCGGGATAATAACTGGAGTGGTGGTTTTACATTAAACTGGCCTGTTATAATCCCTACACTTTGGAAAAGTATCCAAATATCCAGTTTGGATGTTGAACTGGCAGTTGAATCAGCACGTTCTTCTAAAATCAATATGAGTAATGATGTAAAGAAAGCATTTTATACCGTATTGCTGGCACAGGATTCTTATGATGTTTTTAAGCAAAGCTACGATAATGCAGTCCTTAATTATAATGATATAAAGAATAAGTTTGACCAGGGTGTTGTTGCAGAGTTTGATCTGGTGAGAGCAGATGTTCGCGTAAAGAATGTGAAACCTAATTTGATTCAGGCTCAAAATGTACTGAATTTATCTACATTGTCATTGAAAGCTTTGATGGGAATGGATATGGATACTCCAATTAAAGCAGAAGGCAGCTTGAAAAATTACGAAGAGGTTTTATACTCTGATGTTATTAGCGCAGATACTTCTTTAGCGAATAACTCTAATTTGAAACAGTTTGATATTCAGACAGAACAATTGCAAAAGAGTCTGGAGTTATATAAAGCTCAATATTGGCCAACGGTTTCTGTTTCAGGAAATTATATGTATATGTCAATGAATAATGATTTCCGTTTCTCTGATTACAGATGGAACCCGACTTCTTCTGTCGGTTTAACAGTATCTATTCCCATTTTCAATGGTTTTAAAAAGCAATCTGAAATCCGCCAGACCAAAGTGAGTCTCGAACAAATGAAATGGCAACGGGAAGATATTGTACGTAATCTGACATTGGCAGTGAAAAACAGTGTGAGCAGTATGACTAATTTTGTTGAACAGGTTTTTTCTACCCGTGATGCAGTGAAGCAGGCTCAAAAGGGGTATGAGATTTCTCAGAAAAGGTATGATACCGGAATGGGAACCTTGTTGGAACTGAATGATGCGGAATTAGCTCTTACACAAACAAGTTTGTCTTACAATCAGGCTATATATAACTATTTGGCCGCCAAATCGGATCTGGCTAAAACCCTGGGATTGGAATAATATGAATGAGGTAATAATATAATAAATACAATATGATG
>JAVBMQ010000025.1:0-19107 GCA_031552335.1 Bacteroidales bacterium
TCACATACATTGATAGGGGGATTTGCAGGAGCTGCCATTGCCGGTAACGTGTTTAATTTCGGATCTGTAGATGCCGGAACCATTGGTTTTATTGCCATTTTTATTATTGGTGCTCCATTAATTGGTATGGTGACAGGCTTAATAGTTACTATTATTACCAATCATGTGACGAAAAATGTAAAACCAGCTAAAGCAGATAAATGGTTTAAGCGTTTACAGTTACTATCTTCAGCGGGATTAAGTATCGGTCATGGTTTGAATGACTCCCAAAAGGTTATGGGGATTATTGGGGCCGTGTTGATCGCAAACCAGGCTCTTCCGGGTTTGCCTGACTATATGAAAATGGGATCTATGGCCGAAATTAAGGACTGGGTTCCATTTACTTGTTTTACCGCCATTGCTTTGGGAACCATGTGTGGTGGTTGGAAAATCATGAAAACGATGGGAACCGGTATCACTAAAATTACCTCAATAGAAGGTTTTTGTGCTCAAACAGCTGGCTCTATTACTCTGTTTATTTCCGAAGCATTGCATGTCCCTGTGAGTACTACCCATACCATTACAGGTTCTATTATGGGTGTTGGAGCGGTAAAGAGACTTTCGGCTGTACGTTGGGGTGTAACTGTAAATTTACTTTGGGCCTGGATACTGACAATTCCTGTCAGCGCTATTCTTGCTGCAATTATTTACCCGGTCATCCATTTTCTTGGGATTTAATAGGTTTGCCAACCCACATGAAGAACATGGTATTGTATTTACTTTTATGCCTTTTTGCTTGTGTTTCGTGTACAAGCGAGAGTCTTCATGTTGAGACGAATCATGAAAAATATGAGCATGTTTTATTGACCTCCGGTAGCAACAGGTATTTCCTTTTTTCGGGGGATTCTGATTTGCTTCCGGAAGATCATGCTTTTGACATACAAGGAGAGTATTTTAATATTGCTGTAGCTGCATTCCAAAACCAAATTGAAAAAAGGCAAAGTATTTTTGTTTATAGATTTACCCGTTTATTTTCTTCTTTTTTTTCTTCCCGGGAAAAGAATCAATCTCTTTTCTTATTTAACTTACATTCTCCCGGAAGAAAAATTTTGTTACAAAAACGTATACTGAGGATTTGATTTTCTTTTCTTTTTGAGTGTAAAATAGTCCCAAAGGATCCATCTTTTCGATCGAAGAGTGGAAAAGGGAAGAACTGTCTGGACAATAGAAAGGATTATGGAGATATTTCTATTTTTTACGGAGTTAAACTTGAAAACCGGATGAAATGCGGATTTGGGAAATGTGGGCGATGTAATGTCAGAAAAACGTACGTCTGCAAAGACGGACCGGTTTTTACCGCAGCAGAATTGGCGCAATTACCTAACGAATATTAATAATATGGAACTAAAATCAGTTATTTGGGAAACCTTGGGCATGATGGCCTTCACCTTTTTAGTAGGGATGGGTGTCGCTTATGTGATCAAGGCTTTGGTAGAACTTTTTCATTTTTTCCGTCCTGGAAATGTATCTATTGTTGTACAGGACTATAAAATGAAAATTGCACAGGAACGTCTCCGTCAGGCAAATGTCAAAAAAATCTTTTCCATGCTGGAAAAAAATACAGACATAGATCTGATCAAATATGTGTATGAAAACAAAAATAAAAATGATGCAGAAGAAATAGTGGATGATCTTTATAACCTTTCCAGGTTTTACGGAGGTATTTACAAAGACAACAAAGAAAATGAAGGTATAACCGATTTAATAAAATACTACAATGGAGAAGTATGATTTAAGTAATATTTTTCAGGGAATTTCAACTCTTTTACAATCTGACCCTGTGATTATGTATTCCCGTATCGGATTGATGTTATTGGGAATTTTACTTGTTTATCTTGGACGGAAGGAAATCCTGGAACCTTTGGTCATGATTCCCATGGGTTTGGGAATGGCAGCAATTAATGCCGGAGTATTATTCCTGCCGGGAGGCATTCCGGGAAATCTTTTTTTGGATCCTTTGGTTACAGATACGGACGAGTTGATGAATATCATGCAAATTGATTTCCTTCAGCCGGTTTATAGTTATGCATTCAGTAACGGGTTGATTGCTTGTCTTATCTTCATGGGTATAGGTACGATGATAGATATGAGCTTTTTATTGGCAAAACCACTGCAAAGTATGTTATTGGCTTTGTTTGCCGAATTAGGCACATTTGCGATAGTTCCTATTGCTTATGGGATGGGGCTGAGCTTAAATGATAGTGCTTCCATTGCGATGGTTGGAGGTGCCGACGGACCGATGGTTTTATTTACCTCTCTCAACCTGTCTAAAAATTTATTTGTTCCCATTACTGTGGTTGCTTATTTATATTTAGGACTGACATATGGAGGATATCCTTACTTAGTCAAATTGATGGTTCCCAAGAAATTGAGAGGAATCAAGATTGACCGATCCAAAGAGGAAGTCAAAAAATTCAGCCCTGCCACCAAATTATCATTAGCTGTAGTTCTCTGTGTAATACTTTGCTTGTTATTTCCGGTAGCAGCACCCTTGTTCTTTTCTCTTTTTATAGGCGTTGCTATTAAAGAATCCGGCTTAACTCATGTAATCAATTTTATTAGCGGACCAATGCTATATGGTTCCACTTTCTTCCTCGGTATTTTGTTGGGCGTATTGTGCGATGCCCATATACTGTTAAATCCAGTTATCCTTAAACTGTTGATTTTAGGAATTCTGGCTCTGTTGATATCTGGAATCGGAGGAATTTTAGGCGGTTATTTGATGTATTTTATCAAAAGGGGTAATTTCAATCCTGTCATTGGTATTGCAGCCGTAAGTTGTGTGCCTACCACCGCTAAAGTTGCTCAAAAATTAGTATCCAAAGAAAATCCGGGATCATTAATCCTCCCGGAAGCATTGGGTGCCAATATCACAGGAGTGATTACATCAGCTATAATCACCGGTATTTATATTACTATTATTCCGATGCTAAACTAACTAATTGTCAATTAATTTAATAAAGATGGAATTTCTTCAGTTTATAATTGATTTTATTTTACATATAGATAAGCATTTAGCAGAACTTGTTATTGAATATGGTTATTGGATATACGGGATATTATTTTTGATTATCTTTTGTGAGACAGGTTTGGTGGTAACTCCTTTTTTACCAGGAGATTCATTATTGTTTGTTGCCGGAACGCTAGCTTCTTTGGGCACAAATAATGTAAATGTTCACTTATTGGTTTTATTACTGATAGCTTCTGCGATTATGGGAGACGGTATCAATTATTTCATTGGAAGATTTTTTGGAAAAAAACTCTTTCAAAACCCCGATTCCAGAATTTTCCGTCAGTCATATCTGGATAAGACCCATGCCTTTTATGAAAAACATGGAGGAAAAACTATTGTCCTGGCCCGTTTTGTCCCGATAATCAGAACATTTGCCCCCTTTGTAGCAGGGATGGGCCGAATGAGTTATTCTTATTTTGTTTTATATAATATCATAGGAGGTGTTCTCTGGGTCAGTCTATTCACCTATGCCGGATACTTTTTCGGAGGACTGGAATATGTGCAGAAGAACCTGAAACTATTGATAGTCGCTATCATCTTTGTATCGCTAATTCCAATTATCGTAGAATTTTTGAGGAATAAGTTCAAGAAGAAATGAATAATAGAATTGTAATTCACGCAAAATTTTCAAATTTCTCCCGGGCTTTATGCCCGGATATCCCCTTAAATAAGGGGGTAGGGGGTTCTTTCCTTGCTGTCAAAAGCACGTTTAAGCGAGAGCAGTGGGTATGCTTGCATACACAATGCCAAGCGTAGTGCTTTCAAGAGTTCTTAAAATTCTGTCTGAAGCGAAAGAGCCGTAGGCGATTGAGCAAGTTCATTTTGACAAAAAGCGCCTTTTTTTGGTTACTTTTTTTGGCGCAGCAAAAAAAGTGACAGAAGAAATTTCTTATAGTTCTTGTTTGTAATAAAAAATCAATATTGTATTAAACAAGCCCCTGCAGAATACCCTCCTCCAAACACTGACAAGCAAACCAAGTCTCCTTCACAAAATTTCTCCTGATTTTGTGCTAACACCAGAGGAGAACTAACAGAGCCGGTATTACCCAATTCAGCAATATTACTAAGCGTTTTTTCTTCCGGGATATTCAATGTCTTCATTACATGAGAAAGAATCCTCATATTGGCCTGATGTCCGATAAAATAAGAAAGATCAGTTAATGAAAAGTTATTTTTAGTCAATATATCTTCCGTGTTTTTGGCGATATAAGTACATGCCTGCATAAACACATCTTTTCCGTCAGGCATACAAATTCCCTCATTTTTGGGGCATAGGTAAACACCTCCGGGACCTTTTCCGATATGTCCTAATCCCTGAGTTTGTATATCAATAATTGTAGCTTCTTCTTTCTGGCAACGGTCTTTGGAAAAGAAAAGTGCAACAGCGGCATCACCCCATAAATGACCTGATTTAGGATCACTTTCATTAGTATATGATGAATTTCTATCAGCAGAAACCAATAAAGCCTTATTTGCTTTACCTGTTGCGAAAAATGACTCAATGATTTCCATTGCATTGATAGCAGAAGAACAAGCTGACGATAAATAGAAAGCTTTTGCTTTTGAGATATTAAATTCCCGCTGAATAATATGTGCTGTAGTTGCTACGGTATCAGTTGGAGTATAAGATGCAAAAATGACCAGATCAACATCTGTAATATCATATGGTAAACGGGGTATTGCATTTTTAACCGCTTCGCTACACATCATATTCATGGTTTCTTCTTCAGTGGCTTTAGAACGGGTTGATATACCGGTACGTTGATAAATCCACTCATTTGTGAGTCCGTTTACTTCCAGGAAATACTCATTAGGTATCCTTTTTGGGGGAATATAATATCCTGTTGCGTTAAGAAACATTTTTTGAAAATATTAACAATTATAAAAAAATCTTTGTTCGCCGTGCAGTTTACAAAATCGCCTGCAAAATTAATAATAATATTTCAAATCAGGCATACATATATCTAAAAGATAAGCCTTTTTACTTTCGTTTTTGTTTATTTGTAACAATAAGAAGGAATAGAGCAGAATATAAGATCTTCTACCCATAAAATCATCTTATTTTTGAAACGATTCAATTCTATAAATAGCGAGCGCGATATTATGATGAAATCTAACATTCTCAACTTTAACAATAATCAGTTAAAAATATATAAATACTATATGATTTTCATTCATATTTAAAACTTTCAAACAATAGAATAGTTATAATAATGCAACATTTTCGCTAAGCAATACGCAGAAGACTAATTTATTTGGATGATATTATTGCGGGAAAATGACTGTTTCATATAAACAACTGATAAAAAAACACTATAAAACAAAATGCGATGATGAGAAAGGTTAACATAATATCTATACTTGTTTTCCTGTTTGTACCTTTTCTGCTTTCCGGACAAACAGATGCTGGGGTAAAGATTATACCTAAGCAGGGAGATTTATACGAAAATGCCAAAAATCTGAATAATCCATATAAGCTCCCGATAGGAAGTAAAAAATTAGGGGCAAAAGGCTTTTTGTTGCCATATCCTATTGGTGTTATGTTAAATGGTTATATGGGTGATCAGGATGTAACGATCTCAGATTTATCTATCGGAATTAATAATGCTTCCGGAGGAGCTATTATCCCGCAAGCATCTCTCGATAATATTGTGGATTTCAGTGAAGTAACCGCTTCTGTAAGAAATTTCAACATGCGATCCGATATTTGGGTGCTTCCTTTTTTAGATGTATATGGAATTTTCGGAAAAGCATGGGTTGAAACGCAGGTGGGAATCGGGTCTATAGCCGGTCAGCCGGTAAATATTCATACAAAAGCTAATTTTGATGGATATGTATATGGTTTTGGTACAATGCTTACCGGTGGTGTTCGCTCTATTTTCTTTTCTTTGGATTTTAATAAAGTTTGGACACATTTTGATGAAATGGAAAATGATAACAGCGCCATAAATTTAGCTCCACGGGTAGGATATATATTTCATATTGAAGGAAAGCCGGAGCGGAATATTTCTTTGTGGACAGGTGCTGGCCGGGTTTTCCTGAATAATGAAACCAAAGGAACGGTTTCATTAGCGGAGGTTGCCCCGAATTTTGGAGAAAATTATAAAACGCAGGATTGGTATGTAAATCTGGAAGAAAATCATCCGCAGGAAGCTAAGATTGTAGATCAAGTCGTTGAAAATTTCATAGATAAAAATAAAGGAGATGTCGTGAATTATTCTTTGTCTAAAAAACCTTCTCACAACTGGTGTATGATTCTGGGAGCTCAATATCAATTGAGTCGCCATTGGCAATTCCGGGTGGAATCTAATTTTCTTGGGGGACGTAAATCCGGATTGATTTCAGCAAATTACAGGTTTGGTGTCTGGTGATATGAAAAAGTTTCTTACTACTATATTTAACGGCTATTTAAGTTTGCTTTTTCCATTGATAGTGACTATTATTTTACTGGAAAAATTGCATCATTTGATTCGTCCGGTAGTGGATCGGATAGGGGAACATTTACATATTACCCGTATATTAGGGGTATTAGGAGTGATTCTCATTTCTGTCATGATCATGATATTGTTGGGCTATCTGGCAGGACTATTAGTGAAAAGTACTTTTGTGAAAAATAAAATCACCAAATTTGAAACTGCCGTTTTAGATAAAATTCCTGCTTACAACCTGTTCAAATCTATTTTTGGGACAGAAGTGGGAATCAAAGGTTCAGATAATTTCTTACCGGCATTACTATCAGACGGAGATTCTCAAGGTTTTTCTTTTTGTTATGTAACAAATGAAAGTCCTGATTTTTATACGGTATATGTCTGCGAAGGAGGTTTGAGTGGCGGGGAACTGCGCATTGTCCCTAAAAAAGCAGTAAAACTATTGGATATAACGTTGACTGAATTTACGCGTTTAGTCAAACAGTATGGAGTTGGTTCCTCCCATATCACTAAGTTAATTGTTTGAAAACCATTGCATATAATTTCATTTGCTTGACCATTGATACCAACCCATTGGATCTTGTTGGCGATAAATGCTCTTTAAGGCCTACCTTATCAATAAAATACAGATCAGCATTCAGGATATCGTCCGGAGTTTGAGTACTCAATACGCGGACTAATAAAGATACAATTCCTTTGACAATTACAGCATCACTTTCAGCAGAAAAAACAATTTTACCACCGACTAAATCAGCTTGTAGCCATACGCGACTTTGACAGCCCTCTATCAGGTTGTTGGTTGTTTTATATTTTTCATCCAAAGGAGAAAGGTTATTTCCTAACTCAATCAAATAAGCATATTTATCCATCCAATCGTCAAAAGCAGAAAATTCCTCTATGACTTCGTCTTGTATTTCGTTGATTGTCATTGTAATCTATTTTTCGTTGTATATAACCTGTAAAAGAGTTTCTCCTACTGCCTGGAGGGTTTCTTTACTGATATTATCCATTGTGTCGTTGAGGGTATGCCAGTAACTCCCGAAACCGGCATCATTAGGATTATGATGAATGATATCGATACAGGGAATTTTCCTGTGTTCTATTACATGAACGTGATCATCTTCAATGATACCTCCTTCCGCATTGATAAAGTACTTGGCATAACCCAACGATTGTGCGGTTTGCCATACTTTATTCAATATTCTGGCGCCATAATACATGGAGTATGTTTCTTTATAAAAGGTGGCATTTGGAGCGCCAACCATATCCAACAGAATTCCATATCTGGCCGTATAATTAGGGATATGAGGATTTTTGCTCCAATAATCAGATCCTAAACAATAACCACTTTCCGGGAAAGTCCTTTCCTCAAAAGCAGGTACACCCCAATCTTCTGCATCAAAGAAAATGATGTCTATGCCTGTATTTGTTTGTTGAATGCTGATTTGCCGGGCTATTTCCAGTAAAACGCCGCAGCCGCTGGCTCCATCATTGGCTCCGTCTATTGGAGTCTGATGATTGGCTGGGTTACTGTCATGATCGGCATACGGACGGGTATCCCAATGTGCAAACAGCAATATGCGTTGCGGACTTTCCGGATGGAAAGAAGCGATAATATTCCGGGCATTCAGTATTTTCCCTTCGTAATTCGGCAACGCCGCTTTTTGTTCTGTGACTGTTGCTCCAAACCGTTTGAAAGTTTCTACAAAATAATCTCCACAGGCTACATGGGCAGGAGTATTTGGAACTCTTGGACCGAAATCGACCTGGTTCTTGATATATAGGTAGGCGCTGTCTGAATTGAAAGCAGGTACTTGAGCTGCAATTTGCGTCTCTACAGGAGAATTGATCGGCGGTTTTGCTTTTTGTCCGCACGAAAACAATAGAACTGAAAAAGTAATAACGGATAGCAGGCTATAATACTTCATTTTAATCTTTTGTAAATATACAGGTAACATTATTTTTTCCAACTGTTAATTCAACCGGAGCGCCACAAATCATCGGATAATTCTGTTTGACATGTCCTGTCGGGAAATCAAAACATACAGGATAATTGTATCCCGAAACCATATCGGCGATAGATTCATAGACTGACTTCCCCAAGGAAAGATCTTCGTTATAATCCGTAAACTGTCCGATAATTAATCCGGATAATTTCTCGAGAATGCCCCCCAAATAGAGGTTGTACATCATTCTTTCAATGCGGTAAGGTTGTTCTCCAATATCTTCCAGGAATAAAATTGTATTTTCCGGAATGATATCATATGGCGTACCCCGAAGGACAGATAGAAGAGATAAATTTCCTCCCCGCAAGATCCCCTTACTTTTTCCTTCCTTGTTCAAAGGATGTAGTGGTAAGTGGTAAGCCGGAAGATTCCCGAAAAAAATCGTTTTCAATACATTGACGGATTCATCTTCTCCCTCGTGGAAAAAATGGGAACACATGGGACCATGGATAGATGCAATACCTGTTTGCCCCAAAAGTGCATGTAACACTGTAATATCGCTGAATCCGACTACCCATTTGGGGTTTTGTACAAAACCCTTCAAAGAAATTTCTCCCGCCAAGCGGATTAATCCGTATCCACCTCTGCTACAGATAACAGCAGATATATCTTCATTATCCAAAGCCCATTGCAGGTCAGAAAATCTTTCTTCATCCGTGCCTGCAAACCGGCCGTATTCGTTATATGCAAACTTGCCTGAAACGACTTTTAATCCCCATGATTCCAGCGTCTGTTTTGTCGCATCTATCAAATCTCTATCTATTCTCCCGGAGGGAGAAACAATGGCAACCTTATCTCCGATATGCAAAGTTTTGGGGTACATTGTCCTGGAATTACCGGATGGATTTAAGCGTCAATATTGGCGTAAGTCGCATTATCTTCGATAAATTCACGACGAGGGGCAACATCTTCTCCCATAAGCATGGCAAAAACGTGGTCTGCTTCGGCGGCATTTTCTATTGTTACCTGACGCAGGGTTCTGTTTTCCGGGTTCATTGTCGTATCCCAGAGCTGTTCGGCGTTCATTTCTCCAAGACCTTTATATCGTTGTGTGTGAATCGATTTTTCTTCTCCGGCACCGTATTTATCAATGAATGCCTGGCGTTGTTGTTCATTCCAGCAATACTCTTTGACCTTTCCTTTCGTGCAAAGATAGAGAGGAGGAGTGGCGATATACACATAACCTTTTTCCAACAAAATTTTCATGTGTCGGAAAAAGAATGTCAGGATCAGTGTGGCAATGTGGCTTCCATCCACATCGGCATCGGTCATGATCACTACTTTGTGATATCTCAGCTTGGAAACATTCAATTCCTTGGAATCTTCTTCCGTACCGATGGTTACTCCCAAAGCCGTATAAATATTGCGGATTTCTTCACTTTCCAATACTTTATGCTGCATGGCTTTTTCCACATTCAGGATTTTTCCGCGCAAGGGAAGAATGGCCTGGAACATACGGTCACGGCCTTGTTTGGCTGTTCCACCTGCAGAGTCTCCTTCCACGAGGAAGATTTCACATTTTTCCGGATCTTTATCCGAACAGTCGGCCAGTTTACCCGGCAATCCACCTCCTGAAAGCGGAGATTTTCTTTGGATCATTTCACGGGCCTTGCGGGCAGCATGTCTTGCTGTAGCAGCTAAGATTACTTTGTCTACAATCGTTTTAGCCTGTTTCGGATTTTCTTCCAGGTAATTGCCTAAAGCTTCACTTACAGCCATGTCGACAGACCCGATCACTTCATTATTACCCAGTTTTGTTTTTGTTTGTCCTTCAAACTGCGGTTCCTGTACTTTGATGGAAATAACAGCAGTAAGTCCTTCACGGAAGTCATCTCCGGAGATTTCAATTTTTACTTTTTCAAGCATTTTGGAATCTTCGGCATATTTTTTCAATGTACGAGTCAATCCGCGGCGGAAACCGGCGAGGTGAGTACCCCCTTCTATGGTGTTGATATTATTGACGTATGAATATACATTTTCTATGAAAGTTGTATTGTAGGTCATGGCAACTTCCACAGGAATACCGTTTTTTTCCGTTACAATGTGAATTACATCGTCGATCAGCATTTCTTTCGATGAATCGATAAAACGGACAAATTCTTTCAATCCTTCTTCAGAATAAAAGATTTCTTTTTTGAAAGAACCGTCTTCTTTGATTACACGTTTGTCTGTCAGGCTCAATTTGATACCTGCATTCAGGTATGCCAATTCACGGAGGCGTCCTGCCAGGATATCATATTTATATTCAGTAGTAGTAAATATACTTGTATCCGGTTTGAAGGTAATGACTGTTCCTGTTTTATCAGTATCTCCAATCACTTCTACATCATGCAATGGCTTTCCGCAAGAAAATTCCTGCATGTGTACTTTTCCGTCGCGATGTACTTCTGCTTTAAGGTAAGAGGAAAGTGCATTCACACAGGAAACACCCACTCCGTGAAGACCTCCGGAGACTTTATATGAATCTTTATCGAATTTTCCACCTGCATGTAAAACTGTCAGAACAACTTCCAAAGCTGATTTTTGTTCTTTTTCGTGAAAACCTACCGGGATTCCGCGACCGTCATCCTTTACGGTGATGGAATCATCCTCATTGATGATAACGGCAATGTTATTACAATATCCGGCAAGGGCTTCGTCGATCGAGTTGTCGACTACTTCGTAAACCAAATGGTGCAGACCCTTACTGCTTATGTCGCCAATGTACATGGCAGGTCTTTTTCTTACGGCTTCCAATCCTTCAAGAACCTGGATGCTATCGGCCGAATAATCATTTGTCGGATTCTTTAGCTCTTCACTCATAGGTATTTTTGTTATTTTGAATTAATCGGGTTCAGGCTTTTAAAAAGCTAACAAATGTACGAATAAATATTGAGAATGGCAAGGGCGTTGAGTTGAATGTAAGTGTATAAATGATAACTTTTAACTTTTATTTTACAGCTATATATACGAAAGAAAAGCCCGACTGAAAAAGCCGGGCTTCCTTATATATAGAGGAAAATATTAATTCAACTTGTTAACGTATATCGCCAACTTAGACTTCAGATTGCCAGCCTTATTTTTATGGATGACATTTTTCTTAGCCAGTCTGTCCAACATTGAACTTACTTTAGGATACAAAGCTTTAGCTTCTTCTTTGTCAGTAGTTGTGCGCAATTTTTTCACTGCATTTCTTGCAGTTTTGTTGAAATATCTGTTGCGCAATCTTTTGGCTTCAGTTTGTCTGATTCTTTTTTCTGATGATTGATGATTTGCCATCTTACTTGATTTCTTAAAGCTGTTTGACTTTTTATTTTAGTAGCCCATAGGGGAGTCGAACCCCTCTTTCAAGAATGAAAATCTTGCGTCCTAACCGATAGACGAATGGGCCAACTTGAAACAAACGTTTCTTGTTTGCGGGTGCAAATATAGAGCTATTTTTTTAAACAGCAAAATTATTTGAAGTTTTTTTGAAAAAAAGCTATTATCTTTGTCTTTGTATGTTACAAAAAACACGGGGAATAGTATTACACAGCCTGGATTACAGTGATAAATACAAGCTTGTGCATATTTATACCGAAATTTTCGGACGGGTTCCTTATTTGCTTAGCCGCTCAAAAGCTAAGAAAGTACAAGTATCACCAGCTTTATTCCATACATTTGCAGTGTTAGATCTGGAAGTTGAGCATCAAAACCTCCGGGAAATACAACGGATCCGGGAGGCAAGAACCGTATTTCCTCAATCCGGTATCCTTTTCGATCCGGTGAAAATGCCGGTTATCATGTTTCTCTCCGAATTTATGTATAAGGTGGTCAAAGATATTCAACCCAATCCTTTGTTATTTGATTTTGTTTCTGATTCCATAGAGGTTTTTGGTTTATTGGATAAAGGAATTGCCAATTTTCATCTTGTGTTTATGATGAAATTAAGCCGTTTCCTCGGATTTTATCCGAATGCGGATGATTATATGTCCGGGATGTTTTTTGATATGCAACACGGAATTTTTGTCCGCTATAAACCTAATCATCCTTATTTTCTCTCTCCTGATGATAGTAAGATTTTTATTATGCTGCTTCGTATGAATTATGAGAATATGCATGCTTATGCATTTTCCCGGCACGACCGGGTGAATATTATCCATCGTGTGCTGGATTATTATAAGGTGCATTTTTCGAGTTTGACGGAATTGAAGTCTTTGCCTGTATTGCAGGAGATTTTTGATTGATATTCAACTCGAAACCATTCCCATTTGGCATTTCAAAAAATTATTGTACTTTTGCACTTCCCTTTTTACAGATGGCTCTGTAGTTCAATGGATAGAATGGAAGTTTCCTAAACTTTAGATTCGGGTTCGATTCCCGGCGGAGCTACTAAATCCGTACGTAGTGCAACAATCAATCGATTTTTTAATACTTCCTCTGGAAGATTATATCCGGACATTGTCTGTGCCTTCGCATGCATTGCGGACTGATAAAAATGAAATGATTATGGTGACTGGTGGCTATTTGGTGCGAAATTTCAATATGAACACTATCCGGATCAATAAAAGAGAATTTCATTTACTACTCGAAAAACAAATTACTTCCATTCAGGAATATGCTCCGGATACCTCCGGTTATTATTGTTGTTTTGGAGATCATTTTCTGGAACAGGTTTATCTGAAGAATGATCTTTTAAACGACCTGACATATATCAACAGTTTTATGCACCAGTATCCGTTGCGCTTGTCGGGAACAGTGTATGAACGATTGAGAAACATATTTTCAGTGCTCCTTACCTTGTATCAGTATCCGGAAGAAAACATCCGTTTACTACATACTTATCTGGTGACGGCTGTTTGCGAAGTTAAACAGTTGATGAACAGGCTTGATCTGAATCCTTATCCTTCCAAAGCATTTTTCATAGCCGGTAGATATAATGATCTGTTGATTGAACATATTACTGAAAACCGGGACATTGATTATTATGCCTCCCGTTTAGGTGTTTCTCCCAATCACTTAAATAAATGTGTCAGGATAGCGACGGGAAAAACAGCTGTAACGGTCCGCAATGAAATGACTTTACTGGAAGCGAAATTGCAATTGCGTCAAAATGAAAAATCAATCAGTGATATAGCTTTCGATCTGGGCTTTTCAGAACCTTCTTATTTTACCCGGTTTTTTAAAAAATATACGGGAGATACTCCTTTTGAGTATCGAAAATTAGAAAAATGATTGAAAAAGATAAAAAATGATCTATAATATACTATCTTTTTACGATCTTTTTTCAGAACTTTGCGCTTCTAAAAATTTTCAAAATACATGCGAAAAATAGTTTTAATTTTCAGTCTGGTTCTGCTTTCTTTATATACTTATGCAGAACAAAATACTTCACAGGATACTGTTCGTACTTATTATATTGATGAGATAGTGATTATATCTTCTCAGAAAGAAACCAATTCTTTGGAGAAACTTCCGGGTTCGCTTTCTGTGCTTTCCGGAAAACAAATAGAAGCTATGCAGGTAGAAGATATCAAAGATGTATCGTCTATCGTTCCCAATTTTTTTATTCCGGATTATGGCGCGAAGATGACTTCTCCCGTTTATATCAGGGGAATTGGTAACCGGAGTGCCGGACAGGCTACGGGTATGTATGTAGACCATGCTCCTTTCCTGAATAAATCTACATTTGATTTTGATTTTGTTGATATACAACAAATAGAAATACTCCGTGGCCCACAGGGAACTTTGTTCGGAAGAAATTCTATGGGTGGTGTAATCAATATTTTTACACCTTCTCCTTTGAAACATCAGGGAACAAAAATCGCACTTTCCGGTGGGAATTATGGATTTCTCCAGGCAAAAGCGTCTAATTATACGTGTATCAATGATAACTTTGGTTTTTCTGTCGGAGGATATTATGATCATAAGGATGGATATTTCACCAATGAGTATTCCGGGGAAAAAGCAGATGAATCGGATGCAGGAGGTGGTCAACTGAGGTTTGACTGGAAAATCAACAATGCATTCAAGGCTTATTTCCTGACAAATTACGATTATGTCGACCAGGGGGCTTTTCCTTATGGATTATATGGTAAAAGTACAGGTAAAACATCTCCTGTCATTTACAATGATGAAGGAAGTTATCAACGGAATTTGTCCAATAATGTATTGAATATGGAATATGCCGGGCAACACTTTTTATTATCTTCTACTACTTCTTTCCAGTATTTGAAAGATAATATGTATATGGATCAGGATTTTCTGCCGGAATCGGTATTTACCTTAAATCAAAAACAAAAACAGCAAACCATCGCCCAGGAATTTTCCATTAAATCTAATGAATCTAATAAGAATTATCAGTGGAGTTATGGCGTTTATGGATTCAAGGCAAATCTGACAACAGATGCTTTGGTGGAAATGAAAGAAGGAGGACTTGCCCTCTTGCAAAAAACCTTTGACAAGATTAAGACAAACTATCCCAATGCACCTGCCATTTCCATTAGCGACGAAATGGTTCCAGTTCCAGGTACTTACAAAACACCAACCCTTGGCGGCGCTATTTACCATCAATCAACATATAATAATCTGTTTGTCGACGGATTGTCTGTTACTGCCGGTATCCGCTTAGACTACGAAGAAAACAAACTGGATTACTATGCCGATGGGAAAATGAATTTGTTACTGACCTTCCCTGGACCGGTTCCTGCGGCAGGCAGCACCCATCCTCTTCCTTTAGATTCCATCTTATCTGGAAATGAAAGTATGCATGCACTGGAAGTTCTTCCCAAGATATCAGTGAAATATGAATTCGACCGGAATAATTACATGTATGCTTCAGCAACCAAAGGATACAATCCCGGAGGATATAATATTCAGGTTTTCTCAGAACTGACAAAAAATGCACTGATGACACAAGCAGCTAAATTTGCTCCGCAAGGTACGGTACCCATCAACAATATTTCTGTTAAAGAGGCTACGGAATATGATCCGGAATACAGTTGGAATTATGAACTGGGATTCAAAGGAGAAATCATCAAGGATATTTTTTCTGCCACAGTTTCTTTATTTTACATTGATGTGGATGATATGCAATTGACAAAATTCGTTCCTGGTGGAGAAGGTCGTATGTTGACTAATGTTGGAAAAGCTGTCAACAAAGGATTTGAGATAGAAATGAATGCCAAAGTTACTACCGGATTGTATGCCGGAGTCGGATATGGTTATACGCATGCTACTTTCAAAGATTATAAATATGAAAATGTTGATTATAGTGGCAAATATTTACCTTATGTGCCGCAACAAACCCTTTCGGTATATGGATCATATAGTAAGACATTCAAAAATATATGGATTGATAAATTGAAAATTGATGCACAATATAATGCTGCCGGAAAAATTTACTGGACTGAGGCCAATGATATTTCCCAGGATTTTTATGGATTACTGAACTTGAAAGCCGGAGTAACCAAAAAGATTGTAACCCTGAATATTTGGTCAAAAAACTTGTTAGATACCGATTATAATGCCTTTTATTTCGAATCTTTTGGAAACTCATTTTTCCAGAGAGGCAAACCCCTTACGTTTGGGGCTGATTTGATTGTGGCTTTTTAAGAAATTTAGAATAATACTATTTAAAAAGTCAAGTTAAAAAGTCAAGATGACTTCATTGTTTTCATGCGCCAGCTAATTCGAAATTCAAAATTTAGCATTCAAAATTTCCAAATTTCTTTTGCTTTCTCAAAAAAAACAATTACCTTTGCACCAATTTAGGCAATTGTAAAATTTAAATGTAAGAATGACGTTCCAACTGGTTCACATAAACACAGCAAGTAAGTATGGGTTGAGTCATTGTTCATTTTTCAAAAATATTTTTTTTCATTGATGCGTTGGTTTTTTCTCCGACGCATTTTTTTTGTCCGGATAAAATAAACATCCCACAGAGGACTTGTACAATGTCCTCAGGAATATAAATAAAAATAGAAAATGTCAGAAAAAGCAACAATCAAAAAAGTTCTGGTTTTAGGTTCGGGAGCACTTAAAATCGGACAAGCCGGAGAGTTTGATTATTCCGGTTCGCAGGCTTTGAAAGCCTTGAAAGAAGAAGGTATCAGTACCGTGTTGATCAACCCCAATATCGCTACTATCCAAACATCAGAGGGTGTGGCTGATAAGGTGTATTTCCTTCCTATCACTCCTTATTTTGTGGAGGAAGTGATCAAAAAGGAAAAACCGGATGGTATTTTGTTGGCTTTCGGCGGACAAACGGCTTTGAATTGCGGAACTGAAATGTATTTGAGCGGAACCTTGAAAAAACATGATGTAAAGGTACTCGGAACTTCCGTAGAGGCGATCATGTGTACGGAAGACCGCGACCTGTTTACAAGGAAACTCTCTGAAATTGATGCGAAGACTCCTGTCAGCCAGGCTGTTGAGACAATGGAAGATGCCATTGCTGCTGCTCATAAGATCGGATTTCCGGTGATGGTACGTTCTGCCTATGCCCTGGGTGGTTTGGGAAGTGGTATCTGTAAAGACCTGCAGGAATTCAAAGTTTTATGCGAAAGTTCTTTCGCTTATTCCAAACAAATCCTGGTAGAAGAATCCCTGAAAGGATGGAAAGAAATTGAATTTGAAGTAATACGCGATAAAAACGACCACTGTTTTACGGTAGTCCCCATGGAAAACGTCGACCCGCTTGGTGTTCATACCGGAGAAAGTATTGTGGTTGCCCCGATTTGTTCGCTCTCAAAAGAACAAATCACCATGCTGGAAGAAATTGCTGCGAAAATTATCCGCCATATCGGTATTGTGGGTGAATGTAATATCCAGTATGCATTCAATGCCGATACCAATGACTACCGTGTCATTGAGATCAACGCCCGCCTGAGTCGCTCCTCTGCATTGGCTTCCAAAGCCAGTGGCTATCCTTTGGCTTTTGTTGCTGCCAAATTGGCTCTGGGTTATACATTGGATCAGATCGGTGAAATGGGTACTCCTAATTCTGCCTATAAAGCTCCTGCAGTTGATTATATGATTGTGAAAATCCCGCGCTGGGACTTGACGAAATTTGCCGGTGTTTCCCGTCAGATCGGATCAAGTATGAAATCTGTAGGAGAAATCATGTCTGTGGGTAAATCTTTTGAAGAAATTATTCAAAAAGGTTTGAGGATGATAGGACAGGGGATGCATGGTTTCGTGGGAAATAAAGACCTGGAATTTGATAATCTGGACGAAGAACTTTCTAATCCGACCGACTTACGTATATTCGCTATCGCAAAAGCCCTGGAACAAGGGTATACTATCGACCGGATCCATGAATTGACAAAAATCGACCATTGGTTTCTCAATGGTTTGAAGAATATTGTTGATTATGCAAACAAGCTGAAGACATACAATACAATCGAAGAAATTCCTGCCGATGTTATGCGGGAAGCAAAACGCCTTGGTTTCTCCGATTTCCAGATTTCCCGCTTTGTGGAAGATCCTGATGATAACATGGAAAAAGGAAACCTGAAAGTGCGTGCTTACAGGAAGAAACACAATATTGTTCCGGCTGTTAAACGGATCAATACCATTGCTTCCGAAGATCCCGATCTGACCAATTATCTGTATATGACTTACGGAGATACGGAAAATGATATCCCTTATTATAAGAATGAAAAAAGTGTGGTTGTCCTCGGTTCCGGAGCATACCGCATCGGTTCTTCTGTGGAATTTGACTGGTGCTCGGTGAATGCGGTGGAAACTGCCCGCAAACTGGGATATAAAGCGATCATGATCAATTATAATCCGGAAACGGTTTCTACTGATTATGATATGTGCGACCGCCTGTATTTCGATGAATTGTCATTGGAACGAGTACTTGATATCATCGATCTGGAAACGCCCAAAGGTGTGATTGTATCGGTAGGTGGACAAATTCCGAATAACCTGGCTATGAAGTTGCATCGTCAGCAAGTGCCTATTCTGGGAACTTCCCCGGTAAGTATTGACCGTGCGGAAAATCGCCACAAATTCTCAGCTATGCTTGATCAATTGGGTATCGACCAACCCAGATGGAAAGAATTAAGTTCTCTGGAAGATATCAATAAGTTTGTGGAAGAAGTTGGATTCCCTGTTTTGATTCGTCCGTCTTATGTGCTTTCTGGAGCTGCCATGAATGTTTGTTATACTCAGGAAGATATGGAGACATTCCTGAAAGCTGCTGTGAAGGTTTCTAAAGAATTTCCGGTAGTAGTTTCCGAGTTCCTGCAGAATGCCAAAGAAATTGAGTTTGATGCAGTAGCCAAAAACGGAGAAGTGATTGAATATGCGATTTCCGAACATGTGGAATTTGCCGGTGTACATTCCGGAGATGCTACTTTGGTTTTCCCTGCTCAGAAAATTTATTTCGAAACAGCTCGCAGAATCAAAAAAGTGAGTAAAATGATTGCTAAGGAGTTGAATATCAGTGGTCCATTTAATATTCAATACCTGGCAAAAAATAATGATGTCAAAGTGATTGAATGTAACTTACGGGCATCCCGTTCATTCCCGTTTGTTTCTAAAGTGTTGAAACGAAATTTCATAGAAACTGCTACCCGGATCATGTTGGATGCTCCGTTCCAGAAACCCGATAGCTCTACTTTTGATATCGAATGGATTGGAGTGAAAGCTTCCC
>JAVBMQ010000186.1:0-16229 GCA_031552335.1 Bacteroidales bacterium
GAAATGCCTTGTAATCAAATTCTTCCATAAATAAACTGTGTTCGTAAAAGTAATAATTATTTTATTATCTCATACTGACACAGTTTATTTTACAGTCTCCAAAAATAGACAAAAAAGGATGCTTAGGAGCCCCGGATTTAGTTGTTGAAGTCCTCTCCCCTTCTACACTGCAAAATGATGTAACCAGAAAGTTCAAATTATATGAAGCCGCCGGCGTAAAGGAGTATTGGATCATAACTCCCAAGCTCAATTCCGTCAACGTTTTTATATTGCAGGAAGATGGAAAATATGATTTAGGAACAGCTTATGAATACGAAGACAAAGTTCCCGTTCATATATTTAAAGGTCTGGAAATAGATTTACAGGAATTATTCGCGGACTAAGAGACGATCTGTAATCCTAATTCTGCCCCTTTTTTTACCAGATACTGATAAGCCGCATCATATTCATTAGGGATTATACCATCCAGGATAGCATCTTTGATGGATGACTTTAGCTGTCCGACAGTATTACATGGGGACAAATTGAATAATCGCATGATTTCTTCTCCGGCTATCGGAGGCTGGAAGTTACGGATACGGTCTTTTTCCTCTATATCCTTCAATTTTTGCCTTACAATCTGAAAGTTATTCAGGTAACGACGTACTTTTTCAGGATTTTTAGACGTGATATCAGCTTCACAAAGAGTCATCAGGTCATCAATATCATCTCCGGCGTCAAAAAGCAGGCGGCGAATAGCAGAATCTGTTATTCCTTCATCAGCCAGCATACTGGGACGCATATGTAAAGAAACCATTTTCTGCACATATTTCATCTTTTCATTCAAAGGAAATTTCATTCGTTTGAAGATTCCTGGAATCATTCTTTCCCCTATATAGTTGTGATTATGGAATGTCCATCCGGTTTTAGGATCAAAACGCTTGGCCGCCGGTTTGGCGATATCATGGAAAATAGCGGCCCAACGTAACCACAAATCATCTGTCTTCCGGGCGATATTATCAAGTACCTTAAGTGTATGCCCGAAATTATCTTTATGACCGACTCCCTCCTTGGTCTCTACACCTTTCAAAGCTATCAACTCAGGCATAATAATAGCCAACAAACCTGTTCTTTCCAACAATTCAAAGCCTACGGAAGGAGCTGGAGAAAGTACGATTTTATTGAGTTCATCTACAATCCGTTCTTTGGAAATAATAGAGATACGTTCCCGGTTTCTTTCAATAGCATCAAAAGTATCGGGATCAATATAAAATCCCAACTGGGAAGCAAAACGAACAGCCCGCATCATCCGGAGCGGATCATCGCTGAATGTAATATCCGGATCAAGTGGAGTCCGGATCCTGAGTTCATCCAGATCACGGATACCATCAAAAGGATCAATCAATTCTCCATATTTTTTTTTATTCAGGCATAAGGCCATGGCATTGATGGTAAAATCCCTGCGGTTCTGGTCATCCTGTAAAGTTCCGTCTTCCACAATAGGATTGCGTGAATCGCGGGTATATGATTCTTTTCTGGCTCCCACAAATTCGATCTCGGTATCCTTATATTTTATCTGAGCTGTTCCGTATGTTTTAAAAACCGACAAATATTTTTGTTTCCCCAATCTTTCGGCAACTGCTTTCGCCAGTTTGATTCCGCTTCCGACACAAACAACATCAATATCTTTGGAGGGTCTGAACAAAAATATATCTCTCACATATCCTCCGATTACATATGTCTCCAGTCCTAAATCATCAGCGGTTCCGGAGATAACATCAAATATCTTTCCCCGTAGTTTTTCTAATATCTCTTTTCTGCTAATTTCCATTAAATTCAGTCCTAAAACGTACAAAGATACAATTATTTCCTATTTTTGCAGAAAGAATCGAGTATTAATAAGAATGATAAGAGAATGAAAAGGTTTTTATATCTGGTAAGTTTGTTGGCTTTTTTTGCATGTCAAAACAATGAAAAAGCGGCAAAAGAGGAATTACAGAAGGCTCAAACTTTATATGAAAATCATGAATATTCCGGATCTAAACAAGTACTGGATAGTTTGAAGGTCAAATATCCGAAAGAATTTCCGGTATTGAAAGAAGGTCAGTTCCTGAGAAAAGAAATCGAACTGGCGGAACAAAACCGTAACCTGATGTTCTGTGATAGTTTGTTAAAAATAAAGACAATAGAGGTAGAACCTTTGAAAAAAGATTTCATATTCGAAAAAGACCCTGAATATGAAGATATAGGAAAATACATTTATAAAACTCAACGCATTGAAAATAATGTACAAAAAAGTTACCTGCGTTCAGGGGTGAACGAACTGGGAGAAATGTTTATTTCCAGTATCTATTATGGAGGAAAACCCATCAAACACACCGCATTGAAAGTTTCTGTCAAAAATGGAGAATATGCAGAAACTGAATCGATTGCACCTGATGGAAGTAATAATTATTCTTTTACAGATGGAGGAATGACTACAGAAACTGTTACCTATATCAACGGGAAAGATAATGGAGTCATTTTATTCATATACAATCAGGCAAAAGAACCTATCAAAGTAAGCTACCTTGGGGAAAAAGAAGTTTCCATCACTTTAAGTGAAAACGATAAAGCAGCTATCGTCAAAACATATGATCTTTCCAGTACATTACTGGAAATAGAAAGATTAAAGAAAGAAATCAGGATTGCAGAAGCAAAGATTGCCTATTTAAAAGAAAAGATGGAAACACAGACTACAGAAAAATAGATCATAAAAAAATTGCCTCACGATTATCATGAGGCAATTTTTTATTTACAAACACAAACTGAAAATCAGATCATTTATTTATTTTTTGTTCCTGTACTATCGCATCAATCACTGCAACCGTTGTAATATTCACAATATCGCGTACAGAACTTTCAATATCTGTAAAGTGAATAGGTTTATTCAATCCCATCTGAATCGGGCCGATCATCTCTCCTACTCCCATTTCCTGCAACAATTTTTGAGCTGTATTCGCAGAACTCAAATTAGGGAATACCAATGTATTCACATCTTTTCCATTCAATCTGCTAAAAGGATATTTACGATCCCGCAGATTTTTGTCCAACGCAAAATTGACTTGCATTTCTCCATCGATAGGTAATTCCGGATATTCGTCCTGCATGAAATGTACTACTTCATGTACACTGGCAGGACTCCCTTCCTGATCCGCACCAAAATTGGAATAAGACAACATGGCCATTACAGGATCATGAGCAAAGAACTTTACAGCATCTTGCGTCAAACGGGCTACATCAATCAGAACTTCCGTAGATGGGTGTCTGTTGATCAATGTATCTGCCAGGAAGAAAGTACCCTTTTTACTGGTTAGAATATGCATGGCTGCAAAATTCTTATATCCTTCACGAATACCTATCACTTCTTTGGCAACTTTGATCGTGTTGGAATACTTAGTATACACACCGGTAATAAAAGCATCTGCATCGCCGGTTTCAACCATCATCATACCAAAATAGTTCCGTTCAAACATTTTGTCACGGGCCTCGTCATAAGTAGCACCTTCGCGGGCTCTTTTCTCAGCAAGCAAACGAGCATAGCGATCCCGTCTTTCTTCTTCTCTATCGTGACGAAGATTGACAATCTCAATTCCGGTAAGATCCAGATGTAATTCGGCAGCTAATTTTTCTATTCTTTCATCATTACCCAATAAAACAGGCATACAAATTCCTTCTTCTTTAGCTGTCACCGCCGCCTTCAACATATTCTCGTGGCTTCCTTCGGCAAATACTACACGTTTGGGATGTTGTTTAGCCATATCGGTAAACTGACGGATAAGTTTATTGTCATAACCCATCAATTCACGTAATTTAGCTTTATAGGCATCCCAATCATTGATGGGAGACTTGGCAATTCCTGAATCCATTGCAGCTTTAGCAACAGCAGGAGCTACAACCGTCAGCAAACGAGGATCCAATGGTTTCGGAATCAGATAATCACGACCAAAGCTTAAGCGTTTCAGTCCATAAGCAGCATTTACCACATCAGGCACATTTTCTTTAGCCAGACTGGCAATGGCATGAACAGCCGCAACTTTCATTTCTTCGTTGATTTTGCTTGCCCTTACATCCAATGCTCCACGAAAAATATAAGGGAATCCCAATACATTGTTGATCTGATTTGCATAATCCGAACGACCGGTTGCAAAAATCAAATCAGGACGGGAAGCTTTAGCTTCATCATAAGCAATCTCGGGATTAGGATTGGCCAGTGCAAAAACGATAGGGTTGTCGTTCATTGTCTGCACCATCTCTTTGGTCAGCACATCAGCAACAGACAAACCAAGGAAAACATCAGCTCCGGCAACAGCCTCTTCCAATGTTTTGATATTTCTTTCTGTAGCAAAAAATTTCTTTGATTCGTTCAAATCAGTACGATGTATAGAAACAACCCCTTTACTGTCGCACATAACAATATTCTCTTTCTTTGCACCCAGGCGGATATACAATTTGGTACAGGAATTGGCAGAAGCGCCAGCTCCGTTAACCACAATCTTTACTTCATCAATTCTCTTTCCGGCGATTTCCAAGGCATTAACCAAGCCTGCAGCAGAAATAATCGCTGTGCCATGCTGGTCATCGTGCATTACAGGAATATCCAATTCTTCTTTCAAACGGGTTTCTATTTCAAAACATTCGGGCGCTTTGATATCTTCCAAATTGATACCTCCAAAAGTAGGAGCTATTCCTTTGACTATCTGAATAAATTTTTCGGGATCTTTTTCGTTAATCTCTATATCAAACACATCAATACCTGCAAAAATTTTAAAGAGCAATCCTTTTCCTTCCATTACCGGTTTACCGGACAAAGCACCTATATCACCCAGTCCAAGGACAGCAGTTCCATTTGAAATTACCGCTACCAGATTACCTTTTGCCGTATAATCGTAGGCAGTTTCAGGATTTTTTTCAATCTCCAGGCAAGGTTCAGCTACTCCCGGAGAATAAGCCAAAGCCAAATCAGATTGAGTACTATATGGTTTAGTCGGAACAACCTCAATTTTCCCCGGCTTCCCCTGAGAATGATACAGCAATGCTGCTTCTTTTGTTATTTTTGCCATAGTTGATAGAAAGATATTTAAGTATTTATCGAAATTCGGGCAAAGGTACTGAAAAATTCATACAAAAACACAGTGAAATAATGATAAATTGTAAGAATTTTTCTTGTTTTTTCTTCAAAATTTTCTTTTTATTATCACTCTCTCCAAATAAATATTTTTAATAAATATTTCGCTAAGAATTTGTCAGATAAAAAAAAGTTAATACCTTTGCATCACTTTTTGAAAAAGATCACATTTTAGGAGAGATGGCAGAGTGGTCGATCGCGGCGGTCTTGAAAACCGTTGAACTGAGAGGTTCCGGGGGTTCGAATCCCTCTCTCTCCGCAAATAAGTCTGAAAATCAATGACTTGCAAAGTTAACACCCAATTTCACACCCGAAAATGTAAAATTGGGTGTTTTTCTTTTAAAAGCATACGAATTTGATAATATTGTAATAGTACATGCAAACTTAGCAATATAAATGCAAAAGCAGGCATGTACTATTCATTTAGAAAAACGATATTCTTATCAAACCTTGAATTATCTTAGCACTCTTGACATTTGGTCTATACATTTTTTCTTTTGTTCTAGGTTAGGATGAACGTATAGATTCAATGTGGTACTAATATTAGAATGCCCCAGAATAACGCTTACAGTCTTGTAGTCGCACTTGCTTTCAATGCACCTTGTTGCGAAGCTGTGCCGTAAGCCGTGAAATTTCAAATCCGGAATATCCAGCTGTTCCATTAGACTTTTATAATAATTTCGATAGGTTCGTGGCTCTGTTGGTTTTGATTCGTTAGTTAAGACAAAAAAGTTACCATTTACCACTTTCTTTATGGGTTTTAGTATCTTCTGTAGCTCTTTAGTCATCGGAATATCTCTAATGGAATTTTTTGTCTTGGGTGTATCCATTAAAAGTTCTGTATGCCTGCTGTCATTTTCCATAATGTAAATCCGTTGTATTGTCTTTTTGATACTGATAATACCTGTATCTGCGTCGATATCATCCCAAGTTAAGGCACAGATCTCACCTATTCTTATACCAGTACTCAAACAGATGTAAATGCCTAAATTTCGGAATGTAAAATTATCCTGAATGTGGTTCATGAGTTTCTTTTGATTCGTCTTACTTAAAACTTCAAGACTGGATTTTACTCTTTCTGTTGGATATTGGACATCCATTGGTAGATATTCCAGTAGCTTATTCTTTGCCCCGAATTTTAAGATCATTTTCAATACTATCAAAATATCTTTGACTGATTTTTGACTTAGTCCTTCTTCTAACTTCTTAAGCACAAATGCCTGTACATCTGCTTCTTCAATACTATACCTATCTCCAAATACTGGCAATAAGTGATTTTCAATTAACAGCATATAAGCAGAATAACTTGATTTCTTTACATACTGCTTTTTGTCTGTTTTCCACAGATCAACGACTTCTACAATTCTTTTTTGTTCTGTCATAAATAATCCTTTCTGATTTTAATTGTTATTATCAAGTAGAATATATGCAAAAGGATTTGAATATCAAAGAGCCTTAAGGTACCAAATTTGAGATTTCCGGAATTTCAGGGGGAGTGGAAAGAAACTACAATTGGGAGAGAATGCGATATCCTTTGCGGTTATGCTTTTGACGGAAATGATATTCTCGAAAGTAGTGGGAATGTTATGCTTTTACGAGGCATAAATATTTCAGAAGGTTTTATTAGGCATTCGGAAGAAGTTGATCGTTTTTATTCTGGAGATATTTCAAAACTATACAAGTATCTCCTTAAAGAAGGTGATTTAGTTATATCCATGGATGGCTCAAAAGTCGGAAGAAACTCTGCGATCCTTACGAATTGTGAGAATGACAGCTATTTAATACAACGAGTTTGTCGAATTCGAAGTAACAAACAAAATATTAGATATGTCTTTCAGTATGTAAATAATCCTAAGTTTCACAAATATGTAGATTCTGTAAAAACGGCTTCTGCAATACCTCATATCAGTCAATCTGATATTCAAAATTACTCTATATTAATCCCTCCAACAAAAGAAGAACAAGATAAAGTCACCCGATTATTGACTCTTCTTGATGAACGCATTTCAACTCAAAACAAAATAATTGATAAGTTAGAATCCTTAATTAAAGCGCTAAATGACAAATTACTCTGCTGCGGCAAAGATAATAACCCAAGTCTAAGGTTCTCAGAGTTTAGCGACTGCTGGAGAGAAAGAAGAATTGAAGAGGTTGGAGAAGTAATAGGAGGCGGAACTCCTGATACTAGTACTCCTGAATATTGGAATGGTAATATAAACTGGTTTGTTCCTTCAGAAATCGGCAAACAAAAATATGTTAGTGTTAGCACAAGAACTATTAGTAAAGTAGGATTAGAAAATAGTTCTGCAAAGCTCTTAACTGATGGTACCATTCTATTGTCCACGCGCGCGACTATTGGTGAAAAAAGTATATTAAAAGGATCAGGATGTACTAATCAGGGTTTTCAATCTATTTGTGTTAATTGTGAAAACGATAACCATTTCGTTTTTTATATTCTTGATAATTATAAGTCAGAGATGATAAGTAAGGCCTCTGGGTCAACCTTTTTAGAAATCAGTTCTTCAAATTTGAAGAAGATAAAAATCATGTTACCCTCACATAGTGAGCAAAAAAAAATTGCTCATTTTTTATCCGCAATAGATGACAGAATTGATACAGAGAGAAAAATTCAGGAAAAATATGTAAAACAAAAGGGTTTTCTTTCTTACAATTTGTTTATATGAATAGCTTATTTAATAAATAGGATCTCTGCTTCTGAAATGATATAAGCACCTCTTTTTCAACTCTTATTTTATCACCAAAAAGAGACAAGAAGGAACTTAGTTTGATCTGTTCTGGGATAGTTGGAACTGAAATGCATACACTTCCGATAGTGCTCTTCGATAAACTGGGAACGCCAGAGGCTTCATTGTATTTCAACCAATTTATCCGATTGAAAATATAAAAGCAAAATTTTGGTAAAACATTTTTAAATGAATGAGTATAAAATAGTGTATCAACAGTCCAAAATTTTCCTGAATAGAAAAATGGTTTGTCAATAGTACCTTTTCTTCCAATACAAACACTGTCACCATCATATAAATAGTCATCAACAGAAGTCATAAATCCTCCTGTCCCATAGACAGGAATATTTCCCTCTTTGAGGTGTTTATAGTCTTTTCCATTACTAATTTCCAATATGTCTTCAATTGCTACATTTTCCCATTTTTTGCAAAAACAAGGGAAGCGCAGTTTAGGATAAAGGTCTTTATTGGGGCAAAAAAGTTTATCATTTAGCGCTTTAATTAAGGATTCTAACTTATCAATTATTTTGTTTTGAGTTGAAATGCGTTCGTCAATGAGCTGCAACAAATGCGCAATTTTAGTTTGCTCTTCTTTCGAGGGTATTCCAATGAAGCATTCACTAAAATTCTTCTGGCTAACTGAATAAACTTTTGTCCCTTGTGCCAGTTTTCTCATCTGATGATGAAATGATACCGAAGAAAATGCATATCCCTTGAAACCCTTAATAGTTATATTAAGTTTATCTCTCCCGTGTATGGTATGTAAACCACATACAATATCTTTTTCACCACAATCCATAAACTCCACCACTTTTGCTACATCATTTGTGTCTTCTGACGCATCTGCAAAAGCGATATCTCCATTTTGGCATAAAGTATACGCTCTCGGGACATGTTCTTGACGGATAGTAGGTAGTTTATAGTCTTCAATATTTATCAAGGCTGGCGCTCCATTGTGAATCAGTCCATAATGCAGATTATATATATTTTCACTCCCATATTCTAACTGATCCCAAGACAGAGAATTTGTTGTGAAAAACTCTAAAAAATCTGAAACCTTATAAATTTCCCACTCCCCCTGAAATTCCGGAAATCTCAAATTTGGTACGTTGCTGTTTTTATTTCTTTTTTTCATGCTCGATTGTTTTTTTTCTTCCAACTTCTTTTTCTCTGCTATAAACATTAAGGATTTGTACAAGCAAAAAAAATTAAATGACTAGCCCCAGCTCTTTCAGATATACTTCGATCTCTGCGTCTAAGCCAGCCCTTTTTGCTTCTAATTTCTTAATTTCACGCATGACAGCATGAATGTCGATTTCTTCCTCTTCCTCGAATGTGTCAACATATCTTGGAATGTTAAGATTGTAGTCATTTTCTCTTATCTCCTGCAAAGTGGCGCAATGGCTGTACTTCTCAATCTCAGCACGATTACGATAAGTTTCAATTATTTTATTTACATGGTCTTGGCGTAATTTATTTTGAGTTTTGACCTTTTCAAATTCCTTACTAGCATCAATAAAAAGAATGTTATCATCTTCCTTACGGCATTTTTTTAAGATGAGAATACAAGTTGGAATACTGGTACCGTAAAAAATATTAGCAGGCAAACCGATTATGGCATCTACATAATTTTTCTTTTCAATCAGGAATTGACGAATTTTGCCCTCCGATGCACCTCTAAAAAGCACACCATGTGGAGCCACACAAGCCATTGTACCGCTATCGCTTAAGTGATGTATCATATTAAGAATAAATGCATAGTCGGCTTTTGATTTTGGCGCCAATACTCCCGGCTTACTAAAACGATCATCATTGTTGAATTTATCCGCAGCACTCCAATCTGCAGAAAAAGGCGGATTGGCAACAACCGCATCGAATTGTCTATCTCCGAATTCGTCCGCTTCCAATGTATCTCCATTCTGAATGTCAAAGTCTTTGTATTTAATACCATGTAACAGCATATTCATCCGGCAAAGGTTGAATGTTGTCGGATTTTTTTCCTGTCCAAAAATCTCATCAGCCTTTCCGTTTTTTGCAGCTCTTAAAAGCAGCGAACCACTTCCACATGTTGGGTCATATACATTTCGTAGGCGTGTTTTATCCGTCATTACAATTTCGGCCAAAATCTGACTGACTTCCTGAGGCGTGTAGAATTCCCCTGCCTTCTTCCCTGCTCCGGCAGCAAATTGGCTAATCATATATTCATAAGCATCCCCTAAAATATCGATATCCTCTGCTTCATGCAATCCGAAGTCAATACCGTTAAGGGCAAGCAACACCTCGCTAATTAATTTATTTTTATCATCAGCAGTTCTACCAAGTTTGGGTGAGGCTAAATCAATATCAGAAAATAATCCCCCGAAATCATCTTCGCTATCCTGTCCAATGGTGCTGTCTTCAATTTTTTTCAACGATCGTTCCAGTGAAGGAAGAATATTTTCTTTCTTATTGATCGCCGATATAATGGTGGAATAAAGATATTCCGGTTCAACGAAATATCCCAAATCGTGTATACATGCTTCCTTAATGCCGCTTTTTAGTTCATCATCGTTACCATCCCAAGCCCTTTGAAAGGTTAGTTTATCTTCTTGAAGTTCGGTGTTGATATAGAGCTCTATTTTTTCCGAAAGGTATTTGTAGAAAATGAAGCCCAATGAAAAATACATGAAGTCGCTGGGTGACATATTTCCTCTTAAAGCATTGGCAACAGCCCATAATTGGCTGCGCAGTTTTTGTTGCAATTCTTCACTCATGGAATTATTTTTTATTTTTTCTTACAGATTGTTTTAATAGACTAATTATATAGTCTATGTCGTCTAAATCAGTCACTTTTATTTCGTATGAACCATTACCCCAATGACCAACGTTGGAGACATCTCTCGCAACCTTCTTCTGGTCTTGCAATTCACCACTTTTTAGATTTACATATATTTTAAGTCCATTGCTTTGTAAAACAATGTCGCAGAAAATATTATTATCTACTCTAAAATCAATAGTTTGCTTCTTGGCTTGCATGGTTACATTGTCAACTAATGAAACTAATCGTTCTTTTATATGTTCGTATAGTTCTTTAGTTTCAGCATCAATTTTTTGTAGATGATCCTCCTCTGTATACACTTTTACCTCTTTACTTACAGCCTCTACTACTTTATCATTTCGAGAAATAGTTTTAATGCTCTCCTTTGCAGAGGTTTTCTGAATTTGCTCAAAAGAAATGGTCTCGTTCTCAAACTTTTTTATTTCCCAAAGTTCAATTGGTAAATCCTTAAAATTGATTGCTTCTCTTTGATAATTTGTAAACTGGGTAGAAATAAATATTACCTTAGATTGAGACCAATCTACGTCTGTTCGTTTTAAAATTGTTTGCTGGGATTCGTTAAATTCAAGAATGAAATCTGCTTTATTATTAAGCATTAAAGACAAATAAGCATAGCCTTGGTCTATGACACTAAAATTCTTGTCTCTTTTGTATTCTATAATGACAAATGATTTTGTTTCTTCATCAAATGCCAATGTATCAATACGGAAATTGTTTAATGAAAATTCTGAACGAATGAATGCTAAATTCAATAACATCATTAAATTTTTCTCGACCAAAACCTGAATTTCCTTTTCAAGCCTGAAAGGGTGTTCTTCAATAGGGTTTAATTGCTGTCCTAATTTGAATAAGCTCATATTCTTGTTTTCTATTATTCCCAGTTAAACATTTCGATGATTGTACGGAGTTTTTCAAGCAAGCGTTTTAAAAGATTTCGACGTTCTTTGAACCCGACTTTTTTATGGCTGATGGCATCCTGTAAAATCTCAGTCTTTTCGCGTTGTAAATAATCATATTCTTCGAGAAATTTCTCCAAAGCCTTTTCATCAATACCTTCTTCTTCGGCTAAATGCGTCACAGCTCTGTTACGGGCTTCAGCAATATAATGAGCTAATTTGCTTTCCAAATCAATAGACCCATCAGCTTTGGATTTTTTAAAATTATCTATATCATTATCTACGTTCTGCCGGATAAAACCATCAATTAATTTTGCTTTATTCCTCATCGCCGCATCTTTTATCATGGTATCAATAATATTTTTTCTCCTTTCGTGATAATCTGCACTTGAGGGATTCAAGTCGGCGATAAGTTCCAAAATATATGCAACATTAATGACGTCACTATGAAGTAACTCTAAGCAAAAGTCAATATCATCCAATGTTCTGTCATCGCCATAAGGAACTTCTGGATCACTTGCAGGAGGTGTATGGATAGTATCATCGACAACGCCAAGAGCTAAGTCCAAATATTTGCTACGAAAATCCATAAATTCCTGTTCAGACATAATGAATTCTTCATCATCTGCTTCAAAATCTTCATAAATTTGCATCTCTGCTCGCTTTCGAATGATTTCGCGGAATGCTAAAATAAAATCGCGCTTACGATATTCGCTTTTCAATTCATCAATACTATTCACATCAGGGTATTTTTCCTTAAATTTAGAAGCTAATGTATTGAAGTCTTCCTTCACTTTATCAAAAGGCTCCCGAATAATAAGTTCATTCGGTTGATTATTGCTAAACAATTTGATAGAAGTATCGACATTGTCTTTCAAATCGCGAAAACAGATGATTTTTCCAAAGCGTTTCTTTTCGTTAAGTATGCGATTTGTACGGCTGAATGCTTGCAATAATCCGTGATATTCCAGATTTTTATCTACATAAAGCGTATTTAATTTCTTAGCGTCAAAACCGGTTAAAAACATACCTACCACTAAAACCAAGTCCACAGGCTCCATGTCCGGCTTTTTCTTTTTCATTCGCAAATTGATGTCATCATAATATGCGCTGAAATTATCGGTTGTAAAGCCTGTTCCAAACATCTTATTATAATCGTTCATGATGGACTGCAATTCGTCTGAAACCACTTTGTCAGTAGCAAATCCTTGGTTCATTCCGGTCAGCTCATCATCTTGGTTAGTATTAGCTGCATAAGTAAATACTGCACCTATTTTGATTTTTGGATTAAGTTCTTTGAATATCTTGTAATATTGCAATAACATTGGAACGGATTGTATAGCAAATAAAGCATTGAATTCTCCGTCAAATGTAGATTTGTTGAAATTGGTTAGAATGAACTTTGCTATTTCTTTCATCCGGGCCTCATTCATGTAGTCAACATGCAATTCATCTTTCCCTTTATAATATTCTACCAGAAATCCCAAAACATTTTCATCAGCGATAGCATCTTTAATCAAATATTTATGCAATGCCGTTTCTCCTCCGAAGATTTCTGCTGTGGTACGCCCCTGTTTAGAATTTTCTTCAAAAATTGGTGTGCCTGTAAATCCGAATATCTGTAAATTGTTAAAAAACTTGACGATGTTTTTATGAGAATCGCCGAAATGACTTCGATGGCACTCATCAAAAATCATAACGATTTTTTGATTTCGAACTTCTTGTAGATGTTTATTGTAATAATCCTTCGTTACGGCGCAGTTTAATTTTTGAATAGTTGTGATGATTATTTTCGAATTCCCACTCAAACGCTTGATTAGCTCGTAGGTATTATCAGTATTATCAACTGCACCCGGTTCAAATGCTTCGTATTCGGATTGAGTTTGGGTATCGAGGTCATGACGGTCTACAACAAACATTACTTTATCAATACCGTCTACCTCCGATACTAATTGAGCTGCTTTAAAAGAAGTTAGGGTTTTACCTGCACCTGTTGTATGCCATATATATCCATTTTTATTGGTATTCTGCACTTTGTCCAGAATTCGCTCTACTGCATAAAACTGATATGGGCGAAGCACCATCAAACATTTATCTCCTTCATGTAGCACAATGTATTTGCTAATCATCTTTCCCAAGTTACATTTGTCGAAGAAGAAATTGGCAAACATGTTTAAATCATTAAAAGGTGTATTTGCCGCATCCGTCCAGTTGAATGTAAATTTATATCCACTATTGGGATTATTAGCAAAATAGCGAGTATTGACACCATTAGAAATGACAAATAGCTGAATATAGTCAAACAAACCATGGAAAGACGTTTTGTGATAACGTTGTATTTGATAATATGCTTGTTTCAACTCAACGCCACGCCTTTTTAATTCAATCTGCACCAAAGGGAGTCCATTCACAAGGATTGTAACATCATATCTGCATTTGTTTCGACCCTCAACCGTAATTTGATTGGAGACTTGAAATTCATTTTGGCACCACTTGTTTTTATTGAGAAATTCCACCCAAATACGTTTACCATCTTCAGTATCAAGAGGATACAAATCCCTCAATTTTTTAGCCTTTTCAAAGCGGGTTCCTCCTTCCAAAAAGATGTAAATCTTCTCAAATTCCTTATCTGTGAAATGTTTTCGGCCATGCAGTGCAAGCTCCTTTTGATTGTGTTTTTCAAGTTGTGCTTTAAAGTTAGCATACAGATTGTCTTCTTCCTTGATGGAAATGTAGTCATAACTCATTTCCATCAAGGTTTTTACTAATCCATCTTCCAGAACTTGTTCATTTTGGGGGGTCATATATAATCCCTAAGTTTTTAAATTTAAGAAATAGTGACTGCAAAGATAGCGAGATTTATGTGATACAGAAGAAACTATTAGATAATTATCTGTTTTTCAATCCTTCTGCCTCTCTTTGTAATTGCTCAGCTTTGGAGGCATTTAGCCTTGCCCGTTCTGTTTTTTCGGACTGTCCTTTTACCAAACGTTCGTAGGTCTCCACTCGCTTCTTCTTCTATCCAACAAAAAGACAAAGTATTATGAGTAAATATGAATTACATCTTGAAGCCTCTATTTATATTGATTTCTGGATCTTGCTTAGGTTTTATTCCTATTGCAGCCTGAAACTCCTTGTATTTCTGTCTAAACCAATTTGTATCACCAACTCCGTCAATCGTCAGCCGGAGTTTGTCCGGTTCGTTTGCTGACGGTTTGATTTCAGCAACGGAATGTTCCGTCTCAAAATGCCGCTGATATTCGGATGAGTAGAGCTTTCCTTGAATCCAACCGGCTTCATTTCCAGTATCGCCTTTGTCAGGCGTTCACTGAACCCCAGATGCCGGCAGAGGTTTTCTATACGGAGCAATTCCTTTATCTTCGGGAACAAGGAGTAAATCTTGTCCAGTTCTTGACGGAGCTTGTCTATAACTTTGGTATGCTCCTTCTCTTTGGTTTGGATTTGCTCTTTCAGAGTGTTGATTTCTGTGTGTAATTCGGCGTTTTCTGATTTCAATACCTCTATTTCTTGTTGCTGTCGTTTTACTTTGGATGTGCCAATCATGGAGCCTATACCGTCCATGATATTGGAACCCACATCGGCCACTTTACTTTTGAGCTCTTCGGTTTTAAGTTGCCCCTTTACCTGATTAAGGCTTTCTTCCGTCCTTTTTAGCTCCGATTCTTTCTGCTGTTTGAGTTCCTCTGCCTGAATGAATTTCTGCTTGGCTTCCAGTTCCTGTCGTTTGAATTCTTCTATGCTTTGTCTCTTGGCATCTTCTACGGCAAACAGCAAATCAATGTTGGTCTGTAAGTCTTTAGTTTCCATTGCGAGGTTTCTATGGTATTCCGTTGCGGTGATATGCCGGGCTTCCGAGCCTTTGATTCCCCGTTCCAAACCGTATTTTTGCATAGCTTCGGCATAAGTATCTTGATATTCCGTCAATTTATTCCTTGCCATTACATCGTCGGCACACAAGCGTGGCTTGTTCGGGTCTTTCTTTTTATATTGACGTTTGGGTGTTTGCTCCGGTTGTTTCTTATTTGATTTCTTTTTTCTTCGTTCTCCCCTGACGATCGGTACTATGGATGCGTGAATATGAGGAGTAGTCTCGTCCATGTGCAAAGTGGCAGCTACCAGATTTTCTTCCCCGAATGTTTTCTTCAGGTAATCCATATTGTCCTTACACCATTCGTCCAGCTTGCCTTCATTCTGTATCCGGGACATATCTTCTTGTGTTCCGGTCAGCATTATCCGTATCACCTGAACTTGATTCTTTCCTATTTGTCGTCCAAGTCCTGCGGTTTTTAATCTGTGTTGGATTGCTTCCGTCCTTTCTTTTACTCCATCAGGAAACTCAATTAAATTTTTATTCAAATGTGTCCGTGTCGGATCTACATTTGGATGTATTATGTTTCGCTCGATGTGGTCTGTCATGGCAGCTTCGTTTCCGGGCGATTTATCTAAATGGAGAACTACATATCCCATAATCTTACATTTTATTGATTGATAAATTTGTTCAAGATGAATCCTCTCCACCCGCCGAATTTATTTCGGCAGGTGACAGATTCATCATTAAATAGTCGCTTTTGGCGACTGCGGTCGAAAGACCGCCAAGGGAGATT
>JAVBMQ010000117.1:0-28657 GCA_031552335.1 Bacteroidales bacterium
ATCCGGAATTGTTATAATCAACTAATACCGGACGGGACAATGATTTTTTCTACCATCTCGAAAAACGATTCAAGATATGGAAGCGGGCGGGAATTAAGTAAAGACTGGTTTGAGATGTCAAGTGGGATCAACTTATTTTTCTACGATTCGGATTCCATCCAACAGGAATTCGGCAATTGCGGATTAGAGGATTTTTTTGAAATAGACGAAGCTGTGAAGTTCATGCCCAATCATCCGCCGATGAAGTTCATATTTATAAAATGTAGAAAAATAATATAAAGATCGTTATTACAGGTGCTGACGGAATGGCAGGAGAAGGCATTTTATTGGAATGCATGGAATACTCTTGAAAATCATATATTCGCACCATTTGGTATTGAGATCCCCGTCAATAGCAAATACAGCCTTTTCCTCTCCATTTCCCTACTCCACTTCAGAGAGCACTTTATCTTTGCCACCCTCCATTATTATTGTTTGCATTTTGTTATTTACTTTTAATCTTATTTCCTGATCTTCAGGGCTTCTAAGAACAACTTTTGTTACCTTATGATTTTTCCAGTAAGCATCCACTTCAACCCCTCCTCTTGCTTTTAATCCGTTGAAACTTCCTGTTTTCCAGTTATCAGGAATAGCCGGAAGAATATCAATATAGCCATCATGGCTTTGGATTAACATTTCCGCTATTCCTGCACATCCTCCTAAATTACCATCAATTTGAAAAGGAGGATGAACACAGAATAAATTCGGATAAGTTCCGCCTCCTGTATCCATTGCAATTTGCTTTTCGGTAGTTGGTTTTAATAAATTTCTAAATAATTTGTATGCCCGGTTGCCATCTTTTAAACGAGCCCAAAAATTTATTTTCCATGCTCTTGACCATCCGGTTCCTTCGTCACCTCTTCGTTCTAATGTTTTTCTGCAAGCCTCCATTAATTCAGGAGTTTTAGTGTCGGTTATTAAATTACCGGGGTGTAATCCGTATAAATGAGAGACATGGCGATGACGAGGATCTGTTTCTTCATAATCTTCCAACCACTCCTGCAAATAACCTCCTTTTTCGCTGACCTGCATGGGCGCAAGTAAAGGTAAGGTTTCTTTTATTTTTGCAAGAAAATTATCATCGCCTTCAGATAAAATCGTTGATGCTTCCAAAGTATTCATAAATAATTCCCTGATTATCTGCATATCCATTGTGGAACCCATACATACATAAACAGGCTCATCAGTCCCAGGTAATTTAAAACTATTTTCAGGAGATGAAGAAGGCGCCGTAACCAGCCATCCATGTTTTTTTTCTTTAATCATATTTGAAAGAAAAAATTCAGAGGCACCCTTTAACACCGGGTATATTTCTGCTAAATATTCAACATCTTTCGTAAAAGCATAATGCTCCCAAAGGTGGGAACATAACCATGCGCCTCCGGTATTGGTAGCTCCCCAGGAAGCCCTTTCTGCCGGAGCGGTAAATTTCCAGGGATTCGTAATTACATGGGCAACCCAGCCATCTGCATTATAAAACGATTTTGCCGTTTTTTCTCCGGAAGGTACAAGTTCTTTGGTAAATTCAACCAGAGGTAAGGCAAGTTCAGAAAGATTAGCAACTTCTACAGGCCAATAATTCATTTGGATATTTATATTTAAGTGATAATCGCCATTCCACGCTGTTTGAATAGTGTTTGCCCATAGACCCTGTAAGTTCAGAGGCAAAGAATTTTCACGCGTACCAGAAATCATTAAATAGCGGCCAAACTGGAAATACAAAGCTGCCATCGAAGGGTCATCTTTCGTTTGAAACTGTTTTAATCGTTCATCCGTAGGAATAGAATAATCTCCTTCTCCCAGATCAACTGAAACCCGGTTGAATTTTTCCTGATAATTTTTGATATGATTTTCTTTCAGTTCTTCATAAGTTAACTCTTGTGCCTTATCTATTATATCATTCACGTCATTCATGTAATTTGTTTTTTTGTAATCTGTCGCAGCAGATACAAATATGAGAGCCGATGTTGCATCTTTCACATGAATAGCTGTTGAATTGGATGTAATTTTGCCATCATTACTTATTACTTTTGTTTGAACCAAATACTTCATTCCGAATCCATCCGTGCCATTATTCAATTGACCTCCCATGTATAACATATCATTTTCACACAATAAATTAGCTCGTTCCTGCCTATCTAAAGAAACATTAAAGTTAAGCGCTTGGGCTTTACTTGAAGTAATCCGGATGATAATAACATCGTTTGTATGTGACACAAAATATTCGCGGGAATAAGTAACCTTATCAAGTTCAAAATCTGAGTTGGCAATAGCATTTTTGAGAGACAACGATCTTCGATATCCATTCGCTATTGTATCAGATTTTTCACTTACAGGATAATTGTAGTCGATATATAGATTTCCCAAATACTGAAAACAACCATAAGGGTCATTAGCTCCATTCCCTAAGCCGGAACCGTCTCCTTTGCATTTGAAGTATTTGTACATCAACTCCTGCGCTTTCAGGTTTTGTCCTTCCTGTAATAAATTCCGTATTTCAGGTAAATATTTCAAAGCCTCCGGATTGGATGTATCCTCTTCACTACCAGACCACAAAGATATTTCGCTTAAAGTAATGTTATCCCGGGAAATACCTCCTTCAACCATGGCTCCTAACCTTCCGTTGCCCAATGGCAAAGCCTCTTCCCACTGTTTCGCCGGAGAAGAATACCACAAAGTTAAGTTTGTATCCGGAGCTTCTTTCTTACAAGCCAATAAAATAAAAAATGAAAATACTGCAAAAAATCTGATGTTACGCATTGGATCTGAATGTTAAAATATTAATAACCACTATTTTGCTCTAAAGAAGGATTTGCCTGCAAATCAACCAATGGAATAGGGAGTAATTCATGTTTCCCTACCTGATAATTTTCGGAAAAAGGATATTTGGCATTTATTAACCTTTGCCGGATTTCCTCTCCGGTATACCAACGTACCATATCGAAATACCGGTGTCCTTCAAAAGCAAGCTCTTTCCACCGCTCCGTACGAATAGCTTCCCTTAACTCGCTCTGACCTACAGTAGGAGGATATTCGCGCATCCTGGCTCTTTTCCGTACTTTATTAAACGGAATTACCGCCTCTTCTGTCCTTCCGGCTTCATTCAGAGCTTCCGCATGCATCAGCAAAACATCCGCATAGCGCATCCGGATAAAGTTTAATCCTGACATTTCATTACCGACAAAGTCTTTTCCTACTTCGGTATATTTTTTTATCCACCGATATTGAACCCAATGGCTGCTATCAAAATCGACACCCGCCCTTTCTGCGTAATAACGGCCATATTCCTCAAATGTAGATCTGTAATAAGTGATGTCCTTTGGTAAAACAATCGCAGAGTCTATCCCATCGGTACAGATTGTTCCTTTAACCATCGTACCTTTCCAATCAACAAACAATGTATCCTGCCAGGCAATACTTTGGATAAGCCGGGGATCTGGCTTGGGAGTGCTTTCATTGGTTAACTCGGAACAGAAAGATTTGAATAAGGTATCACTCACAACAATCTCTCCCCAATGATAAGGAGTAAAAACAAACGGCAGTAAATTATACCGGTTATCAGCAATATCTTTTTTCCTGAATTGAATTTCAAAAATAGATTCAGCCGAATTCTTCGAAGTGCCATAAAACTGACTTCCCCAATTTGAAGTAGAAAGTAAGGTATAACCAAGCTCATCGACCTTGGCAAATGCTTTGGCTGCTTCGTCCCATTGCCTGAACCAAAGATATGATTTGCCTAAATATCCGTAAGCTGCTCCTTGTGTTGCCCTTCCGGTATTATTTGTATCCCATTTCCTGGGTAAATATGCTGCGGCAAAAGTAAAATCGGCAACCAGTTTAGTTAAGATATCCTGTTCGGGCGTTTGTTTGGGATATAGTTGCCCCAAATTTTGAGGAAGTACATCCATATAGATGATCTTTTTGAAGTGTTTATATAATTCAAAATGGTAATATCCTCTCAGGAATCTGGCTTCTGCGATCAAAGAGTCTTTTACCTCCGGGGTAACTTCCTTTGCATCGGGAGTATAAGTAATGACTTGATTGCAATAGAAAATGCCCTTGTAATAAAGTTCCCAGATTGAATTTTCACACGAACCTTCATAAGATGAATTATTTGTAAAATTTCCCGTACGGCCATACCATCCTACAAAATGTTTAGGATAACAATCGTCACCTCTCAGATAATCAGGCATATAGATTCTTATGGCCGACCATTTTTCCCAGATATTAACAGAATAACAGGCGGCAAGATTGCTTTCTATATTTTCCCTATTATTCCAGAATGTTCCGGTTCCCACTGCATCCAAACGTGATTGTGTTAAAAAGTCATCATCACATGCTGCAAAAGGCAACAATATAATGATGAAGAATATGATTTGTTTTACTATAGATTTCATATATCAATATTATTTTAGGTTAGAAACTCAGTTGCATTCCAATAGAATATGTCCTGAACATAGGATACTGCCAACTGTTAACACCTCTTCTAAGTACCGAATACGCTTCATTGATATAAGCTTCCCGGCCAACTTCAGGATTTCCGAAAGAATATTTAGTCAATGTAAACAGGTTAGTTGCATTGAGATAGAATCGAAGATTGTCAATTTTAACTTTTTGCATCAACGATTTGGGAAGGGTATACCCCAACTGTACATTCTGAAGCCGGAGAAAAGAACCATCTTCAAGCCATCGGTCTGTAAAAATATCCCCATTTCCATTCGGGTCTGTCAATCCGATCCGGGGATATTTTGCATTTATATTTTCAGGACTCCAGGAATCGGCCAATAATCCGCTTTTCACATTGGGCCATACTGTTTGGGGAGCAATTGCTTCCCGGGCAGCATAGTTAAATATTTTTTTGTTCTGTTCTCCATTAAAAAAGAGATCAAGATCAAAATGATCATACTCCAAATGAAACGTAGCGCTATAGTAAAAATCAGGAGCAGACTTTCCGGAAAACTGTTTATCCGCATCCGTTATTTGTCCGTCATTATTAAAATCCACATAGCGAACATCTCCAGGCTGGGCTTTAGGCTGTATCGGATTTGTAACCCCTGTTTCAGGATTTGTCCACACATGAGCATCCAATTCTTCCTGGGTTCTGAATATTCCGTCTGTTTTTATTAAATAAAATTCTGCAATACTATGCCCTACCTTCGTAATATTTACGCCATTTTCGAGGTTTCCGACATATCCGCCATAAATAGGACGCTCATTTCCCGCCCCCAGACTAAGTACTTTATCACCTATAAAGGAAATATTACCGGTAAAATGATACTTGAGTTTATTGTGATGCCCCCGATAAGTTGCACTCAATTCGAATCCCCGGTTTCGTAAAGAACCTATATTCTGTGCCGGATCGGAAAGGCTTCCTGTATAAAGAGGCAAAGGGACTGCAACCAAGGCTCCTGAGGTCTTTCGTTCATACACTTCAGCAGATGCGGAAAGCCGGTTATCAAATAATGCGATATCAGTCCCAACATTCCATGTGGTAGAAGTCTCCCAATGAACTCCGGGAGAAGCATAACTCAATTGAGCAGCTCCATTCCACAATTGCTCTTTTCCAATGATGTAACCCAATCGTTCGGCAATTATATCAACTGCCGTTTCATACATATATTCGCCTATGGCACTGTTACCTAAACGACCATAACTTCCCCTGAGTTTCAATTCGTTGATAACAGGTACTTTGAAAAATTTCTCATTATGCATATTCCAACCCAAAGATACAGAAGGAAAAATTCCATACCTGTAATCTCTATAGAACTTGGAAGAACCATCTCTTCTGACAGAAGCGCCTAATAAATACCGGTTATCATAGCTGTAATTCAATTGTCCAAAATATCCTAAATCACCACCCTCCGACAAGCCCGGGTTAATTTGTTTAGATCCGGAAAGGACAGGTAATTCATCTTCAATCAAATCGTCAGCACGTATCCAGAGATTTTCCCAATGATACTGTCCCTTACTTATACCCACTACCGAGTTGATAGTATGAACACCGAAAGTATTGTTATAATTAACCAAGAGCTCCGATCGGGTCCCATAATTTTTAGAATGAGATTCTATACGGCTTGAAATGGAAGGATCCACTCTCCCTGGTATCTTAATTGATTTATTATGCTCTAAAAACGTTGATATTGCATAGTTATAATTGAAATTAACACGAAGGCTCAATCCTTTCAGGATATCTAATTTTGCAAATACCAATCCGGTAAAATTGCTACTCTCCCAGTTTTTAGTGAAATTCTTTGCATAATATACAGGATCAAATCCTTGTTGGTAATCATAAAGCCCATCATCAAAAGTTCCATCATCTTTAGCCCGGACAGCCAAGGGAGAATAAGTCAACGTAGAAAGCTGGCCTGCATCATAGATTCCGGTTCTTTCATTCTGGTTCAAATTCATTGTGGTGCCAAAATGCCACCTGCCTTTGTCAAAATTTGAGTTAAACAAGACTCCATAATCTTCATAACTTGTGTTCACATAAGTTCCATCCTGACGGGTATTGTTAAGAGAAAGTGAAGAACTGAGATACTCACTTCCACCGGAAATCCTTATATTATTCCTGTAAAAAAGCGCTGGTTTATAGACTTCCTTATACCAATCTGTCCCCTTTGACACAGAATCCGGGAGCAAGTATGTCGGATATTCATTTAATTTTCCATCATTCTGAAAAGCTGCATGCCAATATTGCGTATATTCAACACCATCTGCCATTTGTGGTAAACCATCCGCACTCTGCACTCCGATATTAGTAGAAAACTCCACTTTAGGAATACCCTTTTTCCCTTTTTTTGAAGTCACCAAAACAACGCCATTAGCAGCTTGCGCTCCATATATAGCCGCAGCAGAAGCATCTTTCAAAACTTCTATCGATTCTATATCTTCTGCGCTTAACATCAGAGAACCGGAATAGATTCCGTCAACCACATATAAAGGTTCTGTACTGCCCAGTGTTCCGATTCCCCGCACTTTGACACTCACTCCTGCCCCCGGGCTTCCACTGTTCCGTTCAACCACTACCCCGGCTATTTTCCCCTGTAAAGCAGCAGTAGCATCTGTGGTTGTGTTTATTACTACCTCATCTCCTTTCAAAGTAGAAACAGCTCCGGTAAGATGGCTTTTCTTAACAACATTGTATCCTACAACAACAAACTCATCCAGCATTTGTGCATTTAATTCCATTTTCAACTGAATGGGTTTATCCGGCTCCAGTGTGAATTTTTTTTCCGTATATCCAACATAAGAAACTGTCAGTTCGTAAACTTTCTTTGAATCAACCGGGATCGAAAATCCCCCGTTTATATCAGTTACAGTTGCTTTTTTTTCTCCTGTCACATTGATATTGGCTCCAATCATAGCTTCTCCGGTTTCATCAAGAACAGTACCTGTAAGCCTGTATTGTCCCAAAGCTGAAGTACTGAAAATGACAAAAAATAGTACAAGAAATTTGATTTTTATCATAATATGAAAAATTAAAATATTTAGTTTTTATCATAAAATCCGCAAAAATACCAGAATAGGTTTTCAACCACTACAAAGATATTCAGTCTCTATGGGTAGGCACGGGGGTATATTCTGAAATTATAAGGGATATAATCGGAAATTACGATTTTCACCCGTATTAAATACGAGATACTCCCTCATAGATATAAAAAAGAAACACTTATTTTGCTTCATGACTTTTAATCTGATTAAAAAATATCATTTATGGAAATAAAGCGATCGAAAACAGAATTATTCATTGGTGTTTTTATTTTATTATCTACAATAGTTACAGCACAAATACCAATATATCCTTACCGGGTTGAACCGGCAAAATTTCCGGACTATGAAAGGCGTAGTTTTTATGCACCCAATCCTACGGAAAGTTTCAACGATACCGTTCGTTTTGTCGGATCCCGTTATAGTAAACCTACCGGGGAAAATATGTTTTACGGCAATTTCTACAGACCTAACCAGGGGTGGATATTAGATCAGTCATATTTTGATTTTGTTGCTGATATTAGTAAAATGATTAAAGATAATATCGGGGTATTCGACCCTGCCGGCTACGGTCCGGGAACCCCTTATACAAGTGGATTCGGACAAAAACCCATACCTGATAATAAAATGGAGCAACTTAAAAGATTAGGTCCTCTTTTTATAGGAAACAGTCTGGGAGAACAGGACGGACGTTATTGGGCTGATGAACGGCAATTAATGGAACCCTATTTCAGTAACCCCAAAAAACAACACAAGATATTTTTGGAATATATGCGCCAGAATGCTAAAGATTATGGTTATATGCTGACTCAATTAACTACCTTCTGGGGATTTCATTATACTCCGAAAGACGGCTATATTTCGGCACTGGGTTCGGAATGCCAGAATAAAGACAGGGTTTCTCAAATACAGTTGCAGTATGCATTCAACAGAGGTGTATCAAGACAATATGGTATTCTTACGTTTGGAGACATCTCTTTATTTAACACATGGGGACATAAAGGGAATTCATCAGACCCTTATGGTGGCAACAGTTTTGCATTGATGCGCAGGATGCTTGCATTGCAATATCAATACAATTCCTGGATTCTCGGATTTGAAGGCGAATGGGGAACTGTTTCTGATCCGAAACCTATCGGGAAAATCCAGATCGGAATGCACAATCTTATCAATAAGCATCTGCCTCAACCAGGTAATTTACATGTTCCTGTAGCATTTTTGATGGACTTTTTTTCAGGTTGGATGCCTCCCTATCATGGAGATTATCGCAGATGGGGATTTTTACCTTATGAAAAAGGACAATACCTCACACATCATATGTTTAACTTAATCTACCCCGACTATGAAGATAATGGTCAGAACAAAGATGAAGTCCCGGCAATAGTTCCGAATCCCCTGGGCGACGTAGATGCCTTGTTATCCGATACTCATAAGGAGTTATTGTTACAATATCCGCTGATCATAGTGAGTGATGAACTTGTCACTGACATAAATGAAGTAAAAACTAAACTTAATTATTATGTCGAAAATGGTGGAAATTTAATATTGACTGCCGTTAATGCAAAAAAGATCATTGGAGAAGAATTCTTTACAGATTATGAAATGATTAATTCCGGTGCAAGTATTGAGACAGATAACGGTACAATAACCGAAACCAATTCATTTAAACTTGCGGGCGCTAATATATCAGGATCAAAAACACTTTATTCTGTAAACGGAAAACCTGTTGTAATTGAGTATGCAAAAGGAACCGGCCATTTTATCATCAGTTTGTCGGATTATGGTTTGAATTCCGGCAATTCCAGGCTTCTGAACCATGTAAAACAATTGGTAAGTGATCAAATAAAGCAATACCAGCTTCTTACTGCCGGTCAGAATGTTACGTGTAGTGTCAATACAATTGATAACACCCATTTTTTAGTAGGCATTTACAATAATTCTCTTGTTCAGCAAGATTTTGATATACAGTCAAACATAGGAACAATCACAGATATTTCCGAACTTTCCCTGGGAGAAGATATAAGTCAGGAAAGAGGTTACAAACCCAATAGCGGCACTGTGGTCTTTGGAACAAATTCGGAAAATACCATACAGGCTTTGGATGTCCGTCTTTTTAAAGTTGCCATATCCAATCCTTCCATAACAAAATTACCGGAAATAACATATCCTACTCTCCCGGAGAAAAAATATCTGTCTATCAATAAGCTTAATCAGCTTTGTGATATTATTAGCGGTTATCCTCATTTCTTCCATCATTTTACAGGAGTAAAAATAAGTTGGGATATGATAGGAAACTATGAAAACAAAGCTTTCATAGAAGATGCAGACTGGATAAACCATCAAAAAATCGGGTTTATCATTGACTTCACTGAAAATTTCCCGTTGATTGATTTCCGTCCGGAAAATATCATCACTTATCATTCACTGAACCAGAGGTTAGAAAATCTGAGCGCAAATCTGAAACTCATAGAAGGAGATAAAACCATTGTTTTACCCGAAGCTAATAATGAACTCGAATCGCTGGCTTTAAAAGAACTACAGAAACGTTGTTCTTCGATGGAAGTTACAGTTATATCCAAATCGGATAAATTAACTCAAGACCAGGCTTCTGTGTACGATGGAACTGCTAATTCCATACAAAATGCCGGATTAGTATATGTTGAACCAACGGATATGCCTTTAGATATGAAAGCATTGGGAAACATTTTTTCAACAACCCCGGTTGTAATTGATTATCCTGTTACAGACTGGGATAGTATTTTCAATATACTTCAATGTATAGAACAGAAAACTTCTTTAATTACCGGGAAATATAACACAGCTGTAAAAGATAAAAATTATCGTGTTCAGTCTCCTAACCAGTATAAATACATTGCTTTACATGACATACAAAGTATCCGGGATGAAATTCTTAATCATCAGGATGATTTTTTCTCCCTGTTCGGAGGAATTAAAATTGATGGGACATACCTCTGGAGTCGTAGTGAAGAGGCTTGCCGGGAAGAGGGACGCTGGTTAAAATCTCAAAATATCAATGTTGTCGTCGATCTTCTCCGCGAGTTAAACCATTATCCGGATTTAACATGGACCAAGGAACTTTCATCTTATAGCCGGAGTAAATCTATTATGGAAGATATATTATCGAAAATGGTATTGCTGGGAAGTAAGGATATCATCATTGGTTCACATATGCGTTGCGAATGGTGGAAATTCAGTTATAGCAATGAAACCAGTATAAAAAACGGAATGAAAGAGTTTATCAATGCTGCCGAAGAAAAAGGCATTACCGTTCATATCCAGCACCGGGAACATCAAAACTATCCGGGCAGATTGCTTGCATCTCCCTCTGACACCAAAAACCTTGTCAATAGTTTCACCGGGACAAAATTTGCGGCCAATCTGGGTATAGTTTCAGATCCTTCTTATCTTAAGAATACCGCTGGGAATAAATTAGGATTAGTTATTCTTGCATATAAAGGGGATGCAGGATTAGATATCCGTAATCCGATAAATCAAGGAATGTATAATGGTATGAAACCAGACTATAGTCCGGTCACAAATTTGACAATACCCATGATTTTAGATGCGGAATATAACGGATGGAACGAAGTGTTATTGGATTGCAATGCAATAGGTTGGACGCAAGTAAATCTATACTAAATACCGAAAATTATGAAAGTTTCAATATATATATTATTTCTTCTATTGGGTTGTACATACAATATTCTTTCGCAGGAAAATGTGAAGTATATAGTCTCTTATATTGACGAATTACCAATAGAAACAGAACAAGGCTGGGAGTTAAAATTCATACCTGTTGTCGAATGCCAAACCGAATCTTTTATCAGGACAGATAATCTCAGTGTACCGGGATTCCCTGCTGCAACCTTTTCTGTTGAGCATACCGGGAAAACATATTTTTATCAGGAAAACGAAAGCATATTGAATTGCTTAGGTTATCAGGAACTGGAAGGTGACTATATCTTCTTTTCAGGTACTGCTGTCGGTTTCTTTGATTACAATATAAATCAGTCACTTACCGGCATCTCAGGAGATTTTTCTTATAAAAGGGTATCCAATAAGACTGAAACAGGAAACTTAATGATAGGTAATAAAGAATACTCCTCCATTAACAAAGTAGAATCACATGAAATAATACAACAAACATCTTCTACTCCATTTACAAAAAAACGCAGCTCAGAAGCTTATTATTTACCAAACAAGCAATTGCCCTTACTGGAAATAATTAAGGATACACTCTGGTATAATGATTCATATCGTGTAGAGAATTTCATGCTATATGACAGTAAAGAATATACAGGAATCAAGGAATCCGTATCCGGTCATTTTTCCGTCTATCCAAATCCTGTCAGTGAGTTTCTTACAGTACATCTTCCTGATAGCGAGGAAGGAAACATACAACTCTATAATATTACAGGAAAACTGATCACGCCAATTACAAAATGTACCGGAAACACTACTATAGATCTGTCAACCTTGTCTGCCGGTATCTATTTATTAGAATACATTACAGACAATCAATATCAAACTATAAAGGTTATAAAGCGATGATTTATTAATTATTAATTTTAATTATTTTGTTATGAAAAAAATGACTACTCTGACACTGGCCGCAATGCTATTTACAGCATTATCAGTGTTTGCAAACGAACCTGTTTTGAAAGGTGACATTGATGGAGACAAAGAAGCTCTTCTGGAAATTTTCGAAGCTCTGAATGGGACTGAATGGGTAAAAATAATCGAAGGAGATGAGTATTATTTTAACTGGAGTGAAGATGAATACGTTGAAGATTTCATTGGTGTAACTGTTGAAGACGACCGAGTCACGGCGCTCGACCTGAAAGGCATTGAAAACCTTGAAGGTGAATTACCTGCTGCTATTGGAAGATTAGATGCACTGCAAAAAATCGAATTAAGCGACAATCTTTATCTTACAGGTACACTCCCTGATGAATTTTACAATTTGATTTCTCTTCAGGAAATCAGGATTGCCAATACTTCTATTGCAGGACCGTTGAGTGACAAAATCGGACAACTCACTCAATTGGTAACCATCTTTATGGAAAAGAATCCATACATGACCGGAGGTATTCCTGCCGGCATAAAAGATTGTACAATGTTGGATTATATACGCGTGGCAGACAATGTCCGTATGGATGGGAGCATCCCTGAAGAAATCGGAAATTGTACAAACCTGACCGTTTTCCAATGTGAACGAGGTGGTAAATGGACAGGAAGGATACCAGAAGGATTTGCCAAATTACCAAACCTGAAATATCTGAATCTGAATGAAAATAGCTTTACAGGAATAGCTAATTTTTGTGCAGAGGGAAATAGAATGCCAAGTACTATGTTGGAAATACACCGGAACCTGATACCCTTTGGCGATTTATTACCGATGAAAAACTTCACACGTTCCGCTACAGGAGGATGGTATTATCGTTTTATTGAGCAATACAAAGGCTTGAAGTTAACCAAGGAGGAGATTAAAGTAAAAGGGGGTGAATCATTGGTTTTGGATATCGACGAATTATTACCTAACCATGGAGGTGTTACATTCAAATGGTTCAAAGACGAAGTGGAAATCGGAACCGGTAAGAAATTTGAAACCACAATGAATGAAGACGCTGCCGGAAGTTATTACTGCGAAATAACTACAGATCCTGATATCCTTAATTCGGGTATCTGTCCGAATTGCGAATGGCAGGATCCTGAAGCAACTATCAATCCGCGGCCTTCAGAAATGGCGACTAATACAACAGCTGTTATTACTGTGGCAATGGATAGTGGTTCCGGAATAGACGAGTTAAAATCAGCTGAAGCTGTTAGTGTGATCAATACAAATGATGGTTCATTTATTATCAAAATAAATAATGACTTAAATAATGTTTCCTATAAAATGATAAACATAAATGGTCAGGTCATTGCATCAGGAACAATTAAAGGACAGGAACAAGAAATAACTACCTCTGTGCCTGATGGAGTATATGTTTTCTTATTTGATATACATAATAAAACTATTGCTAAAAAAGTGGTTAAATAAACCAGGTTATCTTTCAAATGAGGATGTATCAAAAGTTATTTAGCCACGAATTTCACGAATTAACACGAATTGGAATCTTTATTTTTATATTTCGTTGATTATCAGTAAAATAATTCGTGTTAATTCGTGAAATTCGTGGTCTTTTGACACATTGTCATAATTAATATTCAAAGATCATTCGATTAATATTTATTCCCACTCAATATGTCTATAAGAATCTTTTGTTTTACACTGATCTGTTTCCTGTTATATATTTTCAATCTTCAATCGCAACCATGGCAGGATCCCACTCAGTACAGGATCAATTGTGAACCTGTGAGAAGCACTTTCTACAATTATGCGACTTCTGAAGATGCATTAAAGAACGAACCTTACAAGTCTGAGTTTTATACAAGTTTAAATGGTAACTGGAGGTTCCATTATGTACCAACTCCTTCCCATATCCCTCTGGATTTTTCAACAGATCAAAATGTCAGCCGGTTTTGGGATGAAATTGAAGTTCCTTCCAACTGGGAATTAAAAGGATATGGTATGCCAATTTATACAAATTCGGTTTTTCCCTTTCCGGTTAATCCACCTTATGTCAACGAACGGAATAATCCTGTTGGATGTTATTACAAAACTTTTTCATACAATCCGTTCTGGAAAGGAAAAGAAATAATGCTGCATTTTGATGGGGTTAGCAGCGCTTTTTTTGTATGGATAAACGGAATACAAGTCGGATATGCCGAAGATAGTATGTCTCCTTCCGAATTTAACATCACACCTTATCTTAAAAATGGAGAAAATTCAATAGCCGTACAGGTTTTCCGCTGGTCGGATGCTTCCTATCTGGAGAACCAGGATATGTTTCGCCTGAGCGGGATCTACAGAGATGTTTATCTTATGGCTTTCCCTGTGAATTACCTCCAGGATATATATACCCGTGCCGATTTTAATCAGTCATTTACGGAAGCAACACTTATGATTGATATGAAATTCAGATTAGCCGACAATACAACCGAAAAAATACGTTATACACTGATCAATCCGGAGGGTAAAAAGGTATTCTCAGAAACTACTTCAGTTCAACCGGTTGTCTCTGTAAATAAAGTGGTAAAGAAACCCTCTTTGTGGAATACTGAAACACCTGATCTCTACACAATCTTATATGAAGTATTGGATCAAAATGACCACTCCATACAATGCACCTCTCAAAAATTTGGGTTCCGGAAAATTGAAATCAAAAACAAGCAATTATACATCAATGGCGTTTCCATTAAGATAAAAGGAGTAAACCGTCATGAATTCGACCCAGACCATGGAAAATACATCAAACGCGATCGAATGATTGAAGATATCATCCTCATGAAACAGAATAACATCAATGCTGTCAGGACGGCGCATTATCCCAGTTGTCCGGAATGGTATAGTTTGTGTGATGAATACGGGATTTACCTGATGGACGAAGCCAATGTTGAAAGTCATTATACATATATCGATCAGGACATCCTGCCTGGCAGTCTGCCCGAATGGAACGACGCTTGTGTGAACAGAATGGAAAATATGGTGCACCGGGATAAAAATCACCCATCGGTCATCATCTGGTCGCTGGGCAATGAAGCAGGATATGGATTGTCATTTATCAATATGTCGAAAGCCTGCCGCACTATTGACAATACCCGCCCCATCCACTACCGCGATATGTCGAACAACCCCGGCATAAAATACAGCCAACGATATAAAGAAATTCATGGGAATGATGATGCTTTCAAATGTACGGATTTCGAAAGCGATGGATACCTGACAATCGAAGCATTAATCAAAAAAGGAGAAGAAAATAATGAGAAACCTTTTATCCTGAATGAATATTCACATAATATGGGAAACTCGTCAGGTAATCTGGTTGAATACTGGGAAGTCATTCATAACTATCCGAACCTGACCGGCGGATATATCTGGGATTGGATTGATCAGGGAATCAGAACCTATACAACTACAAATATTGAATTCTGGGGATATGGAGGTAATTTCGGAGATTATCCCAATGACAATAATTTTTCCTGCAACGGACTTGTTTTACCGGACAGAAAACCAACTCCCGCCTTAACTGAAGTAAAAAAAGTATATCAAAATATATCGGTAAAAGCCATTGATATCAGTAAAGGAGAATTTGAGATTACCAATGAATATACATCATTAAGCACAAAAGATTTCAATTGCAGGGTTAACATTCTGAAAGACGGAATCTGTATAGACCAGAAAAGACCGGATATAAATATAGCTCCGCAAACTTCACAAAACGTAAAAATTCCTTCTGTTAAAACAAAAGACATTGAATCAGAATATATCATCGAATTTGAATTTGCGCTCAAAAATAATACCCGATGGGCCGATGCCGGACATATCGTTGCAAAAGAGCAATTTCTTTTACAATCCTATCAAAAGAACATATTACAGGACAATGGTGATGCAGAAATAAAGGTTGAGAATACGGATGAAGACTATATTCTTTCAACCGGTACATTCAAATTGATTTTCTCAAAATCAAAGGCAATGATATCCCGGTTTATTTATGAAGGAAAACCGTTGTATTCTGATGTGGCTCTTGATTGTTGGCGCCCTGTGGTAGACAATGATGTATATAATCAATTAACTGACTTGTCAGGAGTATGGAAAAATGCCTTACAAGGAGCAATTACCGATAGTTGTACTTTAAAACGAAATGGAAAAAATATTCAAATTGACACTAAAGTCAGCTTACTTCAACGCGATACCTACTGGAAAGTTTCTTATTGCATTTTTCCTGATGGAACTGTAAAAATAAACAGTAGTATTGTTATGGATGAGTCTTCTCCCGAATTGCCGCGGTTTGGCATACAAATGGTCATGTCCAAACAGCTAAGTCAGGTTGAATGGTACGGCAGGGGGCCAAACGAATCGTATGCAGACCGTAAAAGCGGCACATTCATAGGTCTTTATCAATCAGACGCAAATAACTGGAGGCACCCATATGTAAAACCTCAGGAAGCTGGAAACCGGAGTGATGTGCGTTGGGTTAGTTTTAAAGACAAAAAAGGACAAGGCATTCACATTGAACAGATTGACTCTCTGCTCAATGTAAATATCTCACCTTATACCCATCAGCAAATTGAGAAGTCTTCTCATGCATACCAACTTACTCCGGCTAATCATTGGTATGTAAATATTGATCTTAATCAGAGAGGCGTAGGAGGTATTGATAGTTGGGGTGCAAAACCATTGGATAAATACAGGATGTTAAATAAAAAATATGAGTATTCATTTCTAATATCTCCCATTGAATAACATAACTAAACATCATTTTTTCAGGCATAACAAAAACTAAAACGACTATTTCCTTGACTTCGCAAGTAAAATATAGTACTTTTGATTTGTTATGCCTTACCTATGAGAATTTATGAATGTGCTTAAAAGAACATTTATTTTTCCGGTAAGTCTGATAATAATGCATGTTAAATGTAGAACCTTTGAAAACACAATTATCTATGAGACGTTTGCTTTCCTTTGTTATCTTATTTCTTATTTTTCAATTGTCTTATTCAAACATATACGACCCTCATTTCCAGAACCTAACAATTGAGGATGGATTACCACACAATACTGTATGTACCATCTGTAAGGATAAAGAAGGTTTTATCTGGATAGGCACTAATAATGGATTGTGCCGCTATGATGGCATTAATATGAAGATCTTCAAACATAATGTAAAGAATCCCCATTCAATAAACAACAATTATATTTCATACATTTTTTGTGATCAAAGCGGTACTTTATGGGTTGGTACCCGAAAAGGCTTAAACCGTTACAATAACTTCAATGAATCTTTTGAATCTATATCTTTTTATGACCCGGAAACAAATCAAACAAATAAGATAAATTCCGTAATTAGCTGTATCACACAAACAAATGACAGCATCCTTTATATAGCCACTCTAGGTCAGGGTTTAATAAAATACGACAAGCATTCAAATCAGTTTAAAAGTGTACTCTTAACAAGGTCGATTGATAACTTGCATGTCTCAACAATAACCATTGGAAAAAACCAGGAAATATATTTAGGAATAGAAAGTTGGGGATTATTATTATTTAATCCTGTAACCCAAAAAGGGACCCTTCTCATAGATAAAATATTAGAATTCCGTTGTCTTTATTATTCTAATAATGAACTCCTGATAGGGAGCATGTATGGAATGTATCAATACAATTTATTGAATAATAAGCTGGAAGAATTTACTCCTGTCAAATAATTAAAATCACCCATTCAGTATATCAAAGAAGATACTCATGGCGTTATCTGGATTTGTACGGAAACAAAAGGAATCATTTTATTTGATAAAAAAAATAACCGTTTTCAAAAAATAGATGCTGGTTATAACCCTAAAAACCTGAGTAGTGATGCTATTTATTGTGTTTTCTTCGACAACAACCAGGCAACCTGGATCGGAACTATGCGAGGAGGCGTCGAATTCTGGAATCAATGTCGCAAACCATTTTTCACAGACCGGATCAGGCATGATGCTTCTCCTGTCACCAACTGTATCACATCCTTTGTTGAGATAAAAAGAGATATTATATGGATGTCTTCCGATGGAGGAGGTATACATCAATACAACCTCGCAACTCAAAGCTTTGAAGAAAATCCTTCTCTGGAAAAAATAAATGCTCTGGCTGGAGATGCCGTTATATCCCTGATAAAAGACGATTTTAATAATATCTGGATTGGCTCATACGGAAATGGATTAATCAGATATAATCTTTCATCCAGGTCATTAAAAAGATATACAAAAGAAGACAGTAATCTCTCGTCAAACTTTGTTTGGAGTTTATATGTTGATCAATCAGGGCAACTATGGATCGGCACCATTACATATGGAGGTTTTGCAAGCTTCAACTATAATAAAGATCAAATAGAAAAAATTAATATACAGACAGACAATGTTTTAGTTATTAAAGAACTAAGCGATAATAAGATTGCATTAGGTTGTTATAATGGGATAATTATCTATGAACCTGATGTAAAAAAATCCATATTCTTTTCTACAAATTATGCTGTAAGAAGTATTATAGAAACAGATGAGCAAAAATTATTAATTGGAAGTGAAACAGATGGGTTAAAATATGTTGACCTGGTTAAAGGTGATATCATTCCTGTATCAAATCCTTTAGAATCATTGAACGAAAACATCATAACTGCAATAATTGCTGATGTAAATAAAAATCTTTGGATCAGTACATCTAACGGTTTATTCAGATATATGGAACATAGTAAAGAACTGGATATATACAATACAAAAGATGGAATACAGGGTATGGAATTCAACTTCTCTTCTGTATTACAAACGCTTTCAGGAAAATTACTATTTGGAGGCACCAACGGATTTACGTTCTTCGATCCACTTAAAATAGTACCAGATACCACCCGATATCCTCTCCTCATTACTGATTTTTCAATACACAATCAATCTGTTTTTTCTGGTCCGGAACAAAAATCAGAGTTATTGGATATGCTGAAAAACAAAAATATCGTGCTAAAATATAACCAGGGAAACTTTAGTTTTGATTTTATTGCTATTTCATTCAATAATCCTTCAATAATAAAATACGCATATATGCTGGAAGGTATAGAAAATAGCTGGAACTATACTTCATCAAACCGGTCTGCATATTATTCAAGGCTTGCTCCAGGTAAATATACTTTCAAAATAAAATATGCAACTCAACTAAACTTATGGAATAATACTCCTTTGGAAATAAAAATACGGGTATTACCCCCATTCTATATGACTTGGTGGGCCTACTCTGCCTATTTTATCATAATTACTCTGATCATTCTTATAATCATTCGGATTCAAAGGCGTGAAAATAAACTTAAACAAGACTTGACATTAGCTGATATTAAAGAAGAACATACAAAAGAACTACAAACTATGAGGGAACAATTTTTTATCAATATTTCTCATGAATTACGAACTCCTCTAACCCTGATCATTTCTCCACTAAAAGACTTTATCAATTCTCATCCCTTTAACCCACCAAATCTAACAGAGTTACAAAATATTTATTCAAATGCCAACAGGTTATTATCCCTGATCAACAGGTTACTATTATTCCGTAAAACAGAAATGGGTAAAAATACATTAAGGGTATCAATGCTTGATATCGTGTGGTTTAGCAGGAAAATTTTTGATAGTTTTAATCATTTGGCACAAAAAAAAGATATTGATTATAGTTTTTCAAGCACAAATGAATCTGTCAATTTTCTTTTTGATCCTGAAAAAATGGAAATTATACTCTACAACCTATTATCAAATGCTTTTAAATATACTCCTGAAGGTGGAGCCATTATATTACAACTGGAATATAAACCGGATGATCAAATACGAATAAAAGTTTCCGATTCGGGATGCGGAATTGAAGAAAATGAGTTTGATAAAATCATTCAAAGATTTTATTCGTCAAATAAACTTGCAGGAATCGGGATTGGTCTATCTCTGGTAAAGAATTATACAGAACTTATGGGTGGCACATTACACATTGAATCCAAAGTGGGTATCGGCAGTAGTTTCTCAATGCTTTTTAATCTTCGTGCCATGTATAAAGATTCTGAGATTGAACCCGAGGCTAAGAAATTGTATACACCTTCGCAAACAATGATTGAAAATATAGAAAATATCTACTTGTCAACAAAAGAACAAATAAAATCTTCATCAATCGACAACAATGGGAAAATAGCCAAAATATTAATTGTAGAAGACAACAAAGAAATATCTGATTATATAAAAAAATGTTTGTCCGTCACCCAGAAATATGAAATTCTGGAAGCCGAAGATGGAATTTCTGCATTAAATATAGCCCGTTCAGAATTGCCGGAAATTATAATCAGTGATATTCACATGCCAAACATGAATGGCTTGGAGCTCTGTGAATCTATTAAAAATAATATCGAAACCAATCATATATATTTTATCCTTATTACAGCAGATGTACTGGAAAGCACAGAAAATAAAGGACTTTCAATGGGAGCCGATGAGTTTATTACAAAACCATTCGACAGCATTAAACTTTTAAATAAAGTCAATACCATACAAAAATATTACCAAAAAACACGTGAACATTTTGAAACACAAATTCAATCATACTCTCCGGCAACAAGAGAACACTCGATTAATAACGATTTCATCAACATGTGTATCACTAATGTCCGGAGTAAATACAATTCAGAAAACTTCAATCCTATTACATTGGCACAAATGATGAACATGAGCCATTCTTCATTGTATAAGAAAATAAAACTGTTCACCGGACAATCCGTTTCTGAATTTATCAGGACTATAAGGCTTACCATAGCGGCTGAATTAATTCAGGAAGGGAAACTTACAATCTCAGAAATAGCCTTTGAGGTAGGTATAAGTGACTCTAAGTATTTCAGGCAATGTTTTAAAAAACAATATGGAACATTACCCAGTGATTATAACAAAAAAAATCCCCCCAAGCAACAGACCTGAAGGGATTCTAATTCTTAAAAGTATAAACAATAAACTGCTTACATCGCGATCAATTCATTTTCAGAAATACAATTCAATCCTTTTCTTCGGATGACTTCCGATGCTGCATCCATATTATTGGGTCTCAGCACCAGAATGCCTTTTTCTTTCGTTGAAAAGCAATACATGTATTCGATATTGATACCTGCCTGGGTAAAAAGCTCAATATTTTGAGCAAACTGTCCGGGCTTGGATTCGGTAACAACAGCCAAAACTTCTGTCAGGTTAGCGCTGACCTTATTGTTCTTCAAAACCTGGTAAGCCTTCCTTGGATCAGTGGCAATGATGCGTAAAATTCCGAATTCTGAAGTATCGGCAACTGTTGCTGTGATAATACGGATATTCTCTTTCGCAATCAAACCTAATATCTCATTGAGGCGACCGAACTTGTTTTCAAGGAAAACAGATATTTGATGAATAGTCATATGATGAAAAATAAGAGCTAAATAATTTTGTTCAGAATTTTCGTAAATCTTTTACGCGTACAGCTTTTCCTTCCGATTGAGGGAGGGAATTTTTTTCCACCAATTTCAACTTTGGAGTAATCAAAATTTCATCACGCAGACGGCCTGTAATGGCTTTTGCCAACTGTTGAAGTTGGGCGTAATCGTCTGTAAAGAGATCGCTCAATTCTACTTCAACCAGCATTTCATCGCCATTATCCATGGTTTCCAACGTAATAAGGTAATTACTGCCTAATTCTTTGAATTGCATCAAAATCTTTTCAATTTGTATCGGGAAGATATTAACACCCTTAAGGATAATCATATCATCACTTCGCCCCTTCAAACGATCGATACGACGATGTGTACGACCGCAACGACAGTTTCCCGGTAGAAAACGCGTCAAATCCCTGGTACGGTAACGGATCAAAGGCATCGCTTCCCTTTTGAGGGTTGTCAGTACCATTTCTCCGGTCTCTCCTTCTGCTACAGGCTCCAAAGTATCCGGGTCTAATATTTCTATAATAACATAGTCTTCCCAGATATGCAAACCATTTTGTTCCTGACATTCAAAAGCAACACCAGGACCGTTCATTTCCGACATTCCAAAGCAATTATAAGCCTTTACTCCAAGGAGTTGTTCTATCCTTTGGCGTTGTTCTTCGGAATGAGGTTCGGCACCAATCAACAATGTAGTTAATTTAGTATCCTTTTTCGGGTCAAAACCCATGGAATAAATATACTCAGCCAAACGGGTAGCATAACTTGGAATGGCGTGGATAGCAGTTGTTCCGAAGTCACGGATAAATTTCACCTGCCTCTGACTATTTCCGGCTGCTGCAGGAACTGTCAGAGCGCCTAATTTTTCCGCTCCATACTGAAATCCCAATCCTCCGGTAAACATTCCATAGCCGGAAGTATTCTGAAAGACATCCGTATCTCTCAATCCAACCATATACATACAACGAGCAACCTGATTGGCCCAGTCATCCAAGTCTTTCTGAGAATGTAAAACAACAGTCGGATTACCGGTAGTACCACTTGAAGAATGTAATCTTACACATTTTTCCAAAGGAATAGCAGCCAATCCGAAAGGATAATTCTCTCTTAAATCGTCTTTAGTCGTAAAAGGAAGTTTGCGAAGGTCATCCAACGATTGAATATCTTCGGATGAAATACCCTTATCTTTCAGGACTTTTGCATAATAGGGCGATTGCATCGCCAGATCAATGGTCTCTTTTAGTTTTTTCAATTGGAAGGCCTCTAACTGAGGCCGTTCCAATGTTTCTATATCTTTCTCCCAATACATAGGATATATTTTATTGCAGTTTTACTAATTTAGCTTCTACCGCATCATATTCTTTACCCATTTTCAGGTTGTAATAAATATTTTTGAGAGCTGTCAGATATTCTTTTTCTTCCGGCTTCAATTGGTGAGCCTTTTCAAAATACGGCAATGCTTTTCTGAATTCGGCATTGGATTTTTCCAACTCTTCCATGTATTTTTTATTATCAGCAATATCATTTGCCTTAGTACGTAATATTACCCCGTTATTGAAATAAATACGACCGATATTTGCCTGAGCATCTGAAGAATTCGGATTCAAAGCAATAGACTTATCGAAATACTCCTGAGCTTTGTCAATCTCCTTTCTTTCTTCATAAATTGTTCCCAACACACTATATAGTTGGGCATCATTCGGATTCTGTTCGACGGCTTTAAGCAAATAATCAACAGCTTCATCTTTTTGTCCGGAATAAATATACTGGTTGATCAGGTTCAACAAGAAATACATATCATCCGAGAATTTGCTGGCGCCTTCTTGTAATATCCGGACAAAGTTGGCAGTATCTTTTACCTGGTCGTATTCCGAAGCAAGGAACTTATAAGTTTCCTTTGAATTATAATCTGCAGCTTTCAATTCCTCATAAGCATTAATTGCTTTCTGGTGGTCGTGCATTTGAACGGCACAAATAGCAGTATAGTTTACAACCATCAGATACAATGAATCTGTTTTGGAAATCAACGGTTCATCTTTAAACATTACCATATCCGGAATAGTCAGATATTGTTTAAAAAAATCATATGCTTTCGGATAATCTTTTGCCTCATAAAAATAAGCTCCTCCATTAACCAACTGAGGGTGATTCGCTTTCATAATAGACATCATATCCTTTCTGTATTTCGGCTTTACTTTACCTTTGTCATCAGGCAATTGATCCAGTTCATCCGCTTTTTCAAAATACCCTTTGATATTATACAAAGCCAGGTACATTGATTTCAAATCAGGAGTTTGTCCGAGGATTTGCTTTTTATTCTCATCATCAAAAGCTTTATTCTCAATCCAACCTGCTGTAAACCATGCTTCTGCCAGATCTTTAGTCTCCGGATTTTCCAAGGTGCCTTTAATCAAGGTCATTGCATCTGCATAATTAGGTTTTTCTGCATTCGCTTCACTTTTTGCATCTTTAATTGCCCTCTTTTGTCCGAAAGCAAATACAACAGCAAGACATGCTACGATTGTTAATGCTGATCGTTTCATCATTGTAAAATTTTAATTATTAATTAAATTTCTTCTGTTAACTCAGTGTTTTCATTGTTACCGGCCTCTTTATCTTCATTTACATCCGACATTACCTTACATACAGAGGCTATTTCATCATTGCGTTTTTCCAGGTTGATAAGACGTACACCTTGTGTAGCCCGTCCCATTACCCTTATATCTGCAACTTTCTGTCGAAGTGTAATACCCGAACGATTGATTATCATCAGGTCATTTTCGTCCGTAACGGTCTTGATGGCCACCAATTTTCCGGTTTTATCAGTTATATTAATGGTTTTCACCCCCTTACCTCCACGGTTAGTGATACGGTAATCTTCAATATCGGAACGTTTTCCGTAACCTTGTTCGGAAACAACCATGATGGTTTCTTTTTCCGGGTCTTTGATGCAAATCATACCGACAACTTCATCTTTTCCATCATTATCCAGGGTCATTCCGCGTACACCGGTAGCAGTTCTTCCCATTACGCGGACAGCACTTTCATGGAAGCGAATGGCTCGTCCGTTCCTGTTGGCCATGATAATCTGGTTATTACCATTGGTCATACGAACGTCTATCACTTCATCATCCTCTCTGATTGTAATGGCATTTACACCATTCTGACGGGGACGGGAATAAGCTTCCAATAATGTTTTCTTAATGACTCCTCTTTTGGTAGAGAACAATAAATAATGAGAATTGATAAACTCTATGTCAGTTGTAAGGTTCTTAACCCTGACAAAAGCTGTCACTTTGTCATCCGCATCTATATTTAACAAATTTTGAATGGCACGTCCTTTGCTGTTTTTAGCTCCTTCCGGAATTTCAAACACTTTCAACCAGTAACACTTTCCTTTTTGAGTAAAGAACAACATGGTTGCATGCATACTGGCCGGATAGATATATTCCACAAAGTCTTCATCCCGGGTTTCCGTACCTTTTGCACCGACTCCTCCCCTGCCTTGGGCACGGAATTCCGTCAGCGGTGTACGTTTGATATAACCCATATGAGATACAGTGATAATCATTTCATCGTCAGCATAAAAATCTTCAGGATTCAGTTCTTCCGATGCATAAATAATTTCGGTTCTGCGTTCATCACCATATTTATTACGTACTTCTTCTGCTTCTTCCTTGATGATTTCCATCCTCAGATCTTCACTTTCCAGGATAGCCTTCAGTCTTTCAATCAACTTACAAACTTCATCATATTCAGCACGCAGTTTATCCTGTTCCAGACCGGTCAACTGACGCAAACGCATTTCTACAATGGCGCGGGACTGAATTTCCGACAGTTCAAAGCGTTCCATCAAACGTTCAATTGCATCATTAGGATTAGCTGATGCACGTATGATAGCAATCACTTCATCAATATTATCCGAAGCAATAATCAATCCTTCCAGAATATGAGCTCTTTCTTCTGCTTTTTTCAGGTCAAATTGTGTTCTGCGGATAACCACTTCATGACGGTGCTCAACGAAATATTGAATCATATCTCTGAGATTCAACATCTTCGGGCGTCCTTTTACCAAAGCAATATTGTTTACACTGAAAGAAGATTGAAGCGCAGTGAATTTATATAACTTATTCAGAACCACATTGGCATTGGCATCCCTTTTCACATCAACAACAATACGCATTCCCTGACGGTCGGTTTCATCGTTCACATTAGATATACCATCCAATTTCTTTTCTTCTACCAAATCAGCTATATGCTTGATTAGTTCGGCTTTATTTACGAGATATGGTATTTCGGAGATAATAATTTTCTCCCTGTTTCCTTCCAGCTCTATCTCCGCCCGTCCGCGCATCATAATACGTCCACGACCGGTTTCAAAAGCAGCCTTCACCCCTGCATAACCATATATATATCCTCCGGTAGGAAAATCAGGCGCTTTGACATATTCCATCAAAGTTTCAATATCAATATCTCCCCGGGAGTCTACATAAGCGATTACAGCATTACAAACCTCAGAAAGGTTATGCGGCGGCATATTGGTAGCCATACCTACGGCAATACCGGAAGCCCCATTCACCAAAAGATTAGGAATACGGGTAGGAAGCACAGAGGGCTCCTTTAAAGTATCGTCAAAGTTAAGCTGGAAATCAACAGTATCTTTGTCGATATCCCTTAACATTTCTTCAGCCAGCTTATTCAAACGCGCCTCAGTGTAACGCATTGCTGCAGGACTGTCTCCGTCTACGGAACCGAAATTACCCTGTCCGTCAACCAACGGATAACGTAAAGACCAGGGTTGTGCCATACGTACCATGGCAAAGTATACGGATGAATCGCCATGCGGGTGATACTTACCAAGTACATCACCGACAATCCTGGCAGATTTCTTATATGGTTTATCAGAATTATTTCCTAATTCATTCATTCCGAACAACACCCTGCGATGTACAGGCTTAAATCCGTCTCTTACATCAGGTAAAGCACGGGCAACAATCACCGACATTGAATAGTCAATGTAGGCCGATTTCATTTCTTCTTCAATGTTAATCTTTATGATTCTATCTTCAGCCATTTATCTTGTTTAGATTGATTATAATAACTCGAAAAATCGCACTAAATTACTGCTTTTTCTTGTAATACGAAAATATTTCTCCGAAAAGTTTTTTTGGCATACATTTTGAACATCTTACAGATATTTATTGTTACTTTGTATAAAAATTCGGTTTTACCGATTAAGCACTATATTTCATTATGAGAAGAAATTTTTCAGCAAACGTCAAGAATGTCATCAGCTATAGCCGGGAAGAAGCCGGCCGGTTGCATAACAACTATGTAGGCGCAGAACACCTCCTGCTTGGCTTATTGCGGAATGACAACTGCATGGCGGTGGAACTCATCCGTTTATCGGGTGTTGATCCGACAGATATTAAAATAGATATAGAACGGGAGATTCGTTCGGACGACAGTTCCTACTCTCCCGATACCAATATCGTAGTTGATAAAAACATTGAAAAAATACTGAGACTGAGTTTATTGGAATCCATGAACCTAAAAAGCGAACATACTGATACTGAGCATTTGTTGCTTGGTATTTTGAAGGATTCCGGGAATACAGCTTCCCGTATTTTAACCTCTTATGGTATTGATTACAATAAGATTTTTGAATTGATCTCCGGAGAAAATCTACCGGACCATACCTCTTCACCTGAATTCGGACCCGGATTTACTGATGACGAAGAAGATGAGGACGATTTTTCCCGGAAGAAAGAAAATCCGAAGGGTTCTTCCCAAGGACAACAACGTACTACAAGTGATACGCCTGTACTGGATAATTTCGGAACCGATATGACCCGGGCTGCGGAAGAAAACCGTCTGGATCCGATCGTGGGAAGGGAAAAAGAAATAGAACGTTTGGCTCAGATTTTAAGCCGGAGAAAGAAAAACAATCCGGTATTGATCGGAGAACCGGGAGTCGGTAAGTCTGCAATTGTGGAAGGACTGGCACTCAGAATCGTTCAGAAAAAAGTTTCGCGCGTATTGTTTGACAAAAGGATTATCAATCTTGATATGGCTTCTATTGTGGCCGGAACTAAATACCGGGGACAGTTTGAAGAACGTATCAAAGCGATCATGAACGAATTGTCCAAGAATCCGAATATCATCCTGTTTATCGACGAATTACACACAATCGTCGGCGCCGGAGGAGCGGCCGGTTCCATGGATGCTGCCAATATGCTTAAACCGGCATTGTCCCGTGGAGAAATACAATGTATAGGAGCTACCACTCTCGATGAATACAGAAAAAATATAGAAAAAGACGGAGCGCTGGAACGCCGGTTCCAAAAGGTAATCGTCGATCCGACTACTGCGGAAGAAACGTTACAGATCCTCAAAAACATCAAACCAAAATATGAAGATCATCACAATGTGACTTATACGGATGATGCCTTGGACGCCTGTGTTAAATTGACTGAAAGATATATCAGTGACCGGAATTTCCCGGACAAAGCCATTGATGCTTTGGATGAAGCCGGATCGCGTGTCCATATCACCAATATTGTAGTTCCCAAAAGTATCGAAAACCTGGAAGCTGCCATAGAGGATACCCGGAAAATGAAACTGGAAGCTGTTAAATCCCAGAATTTCGAATTAGCAGCCAGTTACAGGGATAAAGAACGGAAGGAACTTCTGCAATTGGATGCAGCAAAAGCCAAATGGGAAGAAGAACTTCAGGAAAACCGCCAGATCGTAGATGAAGAAAAAGTGGCTGAAGTAATTGCCATGATGTCTGGTGTTCCCGTACAACGGATTGCCAAAGCAGAAAATCAAAAGCTACTGGAAATGAAAGACTTGCTGAAAACCAAGATCATCGGACAAGATGATGCGGTTGATAAGGTAGTCAAGGCAATCCAACGAAACAGAGTAGGCTTAAAAGATCCGAATAAACCGATCGGAACATTTATGTTCCTCGGACCGACAGGTGTGGGTAAAACACACTTAGCAAAAATACTGGCTGAATATCTCTTTGATTCCTCCGACACTTTGATCCGGATCGA
>JAVBMQ010000132.1:0-63430 GCA_031552335.1 Bacteroidales bacterium
ATAACCGCTTTCAAGGAGAACCTTGTTGCGGAAGCGACGAACTCTTAGTGGATATTCTCCGTAATAAATGGAAATTCGAAGGATATGTAGTCTCCGATTGCGGTGCGATTGACGACTTCTACAAAACGCATAAAACTTCTAAAGATGCAGCTGAAGCATCTTCTCAGGCTGTATTGGCCGGCACAGACCTTGAATGCGGAAGAAGTTATGATGCACTGCTTGAAGCCGTAAAACGCGGAGAAATCAGTGAAAATCAGATCAATCTGTCTGTAAAAAGATTGTTTACCGCCCGGATGAAACTGGGAATGTTTGATCCTGACAATCAGGTTGTATACAGCAAGATACCTTACTCTGTGGTTTGTTCGCCGGAAAGCAGAAAACAATCACTGGAAATGACAGAAAAATCAATTGTCTTATTAAAAAACGACCAACAAACGCTCCCGCTAAAGAAGAATATCAAAACCATTGCCGTACTTGGACCGAATGCAGATAATCCGACTTGTCTGCTGGGAAATTACAATGGTTCACCATCCTATATAGTTACACCCTTGGATGGAATCCGGAAAAAAGCGGGCAATAAAATCAAAATCATCTACGATCAGGCTACCGGGCTGACTGATGACATTATTTCTGAACCGGTTGATATTTCCGGCATGCTGAAATCCGATGGGCAAAGTGGATATAAGATGGATTTCTTCGAGAATGATAAATTTGAAGGGAATCCGGTATCCACCCGTTTTGTTAAAGAAATTGATTTTTTCAAAACAAAACAACCTGTTGTCGGATTAAAACCTGGTAAATTTGGTATCCGCTGGACGGCAACTTATACTCCTAAAAAAGATGAGACTCTTTATCTGGAGATAACCAGTGATGACAGTTCTTCCCGTTTATTTATCAACAATCAAAATGTCAAAAACTGCTTTACATATCACGAAGCTCGCACAGAACATTATCAATTCGATGTCAAAGCCGGGGAAAAATATGACTTACGCTTCGAGTTTTATCAGCATAATGAAGGCAGTGGCGCTTGTATGAAAACGGTAACCCATCGGAAAAGTAATCCGGAGATTTTGAAAGAAAAAATCAAGTCTGCCGATGTAATTATATTTGCTGGAGGCATTTCCCCTTCATTGGAAGGAGAAGAAATGCCGGTTTTCGTACCAGGATTCAACAAAGGCGATCGTACCACTATCAATCTGCCTGCTGTACAAACAGAAATGCTAAAATCCCTCAAGGAAACAGGTAAACCGATTATTTTTATCATGCTTACAGGCAGTGCCCTGGCGATTGATTGGGAAGACAAAAATCTACCGGCTATTCTCAACGCCTGGTATGGAGGACAGGATGCAGGAACTGCATTGGCAAATATTCTCTTTGGAGATTATAATCCGGCAGGAAGACTCCCTGTAACTTTTTATGCCAATGATAAAGATCTTCCTCCTTATGAAGATTACAGCATGAAAGAGAGAACATACCGTTATTTTACCGGCAATCCGCTCTATGAGTTCGGTTATGGGTTGAGTTATAGTCATTTTGAATATTCCGACCTGCAGGTTCCCAATGTTATCAATATTGGCGACAGCACAAAAATCCGGGTAAAAGTAACTAACAAAAGTAAGATAAACGGAGAAGAAGTGGTACAACTTTACATCTCTCATCCTGATGCTAAAATTACAGTTCCCATCCGCTCTCTGCAAGGATTTCAACGTATCGCAATCAAAGCAGGAGAAACACGGGAAGTCGAATTCACGCTAACATCCGAAAATTTATCATTGATAGATGCTTTGACTCAACGCAGTATTATTCCGGGTAAAATCATTATATCCGCCGGTGGATGCCAACCGGGAGAAAAAGCATTGCAAAAGTATCAGGCTATTCAAAAAGAATGTATGTTGAAAGGGAATAAGTTGGTATTGAATGAGCTTGATTGATGATCTATACCAGCAGTTTTTGTATCTTTTGCCCATACATTGTATCTACTTTTACAATGATAAACTGATTCTCTACCGGCACACTCAGGGTATGCTGATAGTTAGCAAATCCATTTTTCGACAATAGTTTTCGTCCCATTATATCCACAACCTCAATATACCGGACAGGATCTTCTTGCATGCTTGTCACAATGATATCCTGTCCGGTATTGCTTATGGAAACTGTACTTTTTGAGAGAGTTTTCAGTCCCTGTAGCGAATTGATTTTTAAGCGGATTACATTGACGGAATTAGGTTTGATCTGCAATTCCAATACATTACTCACATCTGTTAATATTTGGGATACAGGATAAATCTTTCGTGGGTTTTCAAAGCTATTTTCATCATTTCGTGAAGAAGCTGCCAGGGTAATCATTTCTCCGGTGGGATCTAATGTTGCATGATCTACATAGAGTGTAGTATTCATGTGGATATCTTCCGCATTTACAATTTTTACAACAACTTCATTTCTATTCCTGTCCAAACCGGCAATAGCATATTGCTTCTGGATATATTTATTGGAATAGCCCAATTTTTTAGAGGCATTCAGATAAGATGTCCAGTTATAACCATCCTGTATTCTCAGACAGGCCTTATACGAAGAATTGGTTGTTATCGGAATAGTGGGCGGAACATCATTCAAAGTCAACTGCCCCCCATTCGTTATTTTTTCAAAGATAAGCCAACGGTTCCCGTAAGTTCCGTAACTCATCTGGTAATAATTCAATGCATCTTTAGCTCCGAAAACGAGAGAAAATCCTTCTACTCCTGCTTTCTTAACCACATCAAACTCCACATCCATATTTTTTGAATCGAAGGTTTTAGATTTCAACAAAACAATAGAAGGGGAAAATGCTTTTTGAACTAATGCACCATTTTCTACTTTCCAGTCTCCTTTTTTATTCTCCCACTCCTGCGGATTGTTAACAAAATCAGAGGTATAGACTATTTTTCCGTCTACTGCAACTCTTACATTCCGGATTTCCACCTGTGTATCCCAAGTAGCAAAACCAATCATACCGGACGGGGTATCATCTCCGTTCAAATCCTCCAATTCCACCTGGGTTTCCAGATTCACATCCGGACGGTTTTCACTGAACATCTTCTGTACATAATAAGAAGAACGTCCCATGACCGCATCATTTTTAATCCGGATCATATTGACATCACAACTCCTCGCATTCGAATTTTCCAGTAAGGGAGCATATGAAGTCATCGTTATCAAATCCGAATTCCGTTCCATCCCCATCATGAAAGCCGCTTCGCTCATGGCTGCATCCATATTGCCGAAACCGACTCCCATTAAACAGGAATATTCACCTACATATGCTGTATAGTTCTTCCGTGGTATGGTATCAAAATAGTTGAAACTTTTGTAAAACCATACGGGATTATTGTAGAAATGCGGATCAATCATATCGAAAGCTTTCAGGTTATCCAACTGGTCACTGAAAGGCAGACAGGTGATGATTGTAATATCAGGATATTTACCCCTGATGCGGTCGTAAAACTTATTGTAATATTTGGCATAAACAGCACTGTGATTTTCATTTCCGATCTCGATATATTTCAGGTGAAATGGTTCTTTGCGACCATCCGCTATCCTTCGTGCTCCCCATGTAGTGGAAGCATCTCCCATGGCATATTCTAAAGCATCCAATGCCTCCTGAATTAAATCTTCCAGTTCTGATTCGGTATAATAATCACCGTTTCGTCCGTCACACGACATACCTGCATTACAAACAAAAACACCATCACAATGCAGGTCTTCGCAAAATTCCAGGAATTCAAGATAACCAAAACCATTGGTGGAATGGTATCCCCAAAGGTTGTATTCACCCTTACGTTTTTCCGGAGGGCCAATGGTATTTTTCCATTTCACCCGGTTTTCCATCGTCAAACCCTCTACAATACAACCTCCCGGCCAACGCATAAATGCAGGTTTCAGATCTACCAGCATTTCAGCAACATCCTGCCGGAAACCATTCCGGCGGTTTTTGAAAGTTTTTTCAGGAAACAGAGATACATAATCTACCTGTAATATTCCTGACGAATTGAACTGTAAGGCAAAACGACCGTCATTCAAGGTTTCTCCAGCAATAAATTCACACTCATATTTATGCCATTTTCCGTCATTGGTAACATCAAATGAATGCGTATTTACAATTCCATTATTCTTATCCAGCAATTGAGCTTCCACATTACCGGTATAAGCAGAATTGGCCAATAAATAAAAAACCAGCAAGTATTTGTCGCCCTGTTTCAAAGCGATACCCCAGAAACCACTGTTAATCAGTTTTACCGGAGTTTTATAAACATCTACATCAAGAAGAAACGATTGAGTGGTCGCTTCATTCAAAGGATTGGTTTCCACCACCCGGGATATATATAAACTTCCTCCAGAAGTACTGACAGTCCATCCAGGATGTGTATTATTGATATCCCATGGAATGGTAAAACTCCGCCGGACAGACGGATTGGAATAAACAGGTTTATCGGGAGCACATACGACTTTCTGCACCGGGTCATAATAACAACCTGAAGGTATACTGTTCTCTTCAAATCCCCTGTTGAAGATCATTTCAGCATAAAGACCTCCATCCATGGCACGATTAATATCTTCGAAAAATAATCCATACATGGAGGGTTGGATTTCTGCCTGGGGAGAAAGGACATCGACGTGGATGGAGGGTTCCTGGGCAGAAACAAAAGGGCTGAGGAAAAATAATGTTATGATTCCTGTGATGGTGATGTTTATTATTGGTTGATTTGTCATATTATAAATTCCATGCATTTATTCTCATTTTATTTCTACTATAAAATACTTTCAATGTACTATTACTTTAGCTATTTGCTTTTCATTGTCTGAAATAAGATTGACAAAATAAAGTCCTGGATTTATATTAAAATCTAACGAACCTCCTGTCCGTAATTTAATTATCTCATCTGTTACTTTTACACCGGATATACTATAAATCGAGAATTGTCCGGACAAAGCTTCTCCCGAAAGATTCGACACCTTTATCGAAGATTTCCGGGCCTGTACTGATATTAACTGCTCTTTACCTACAGGTGAAGATATCGAAGAAAGATCTGCTTGCCTGAATGTATATGCATACCAAAAACCTCCCACGGTTGTTGTATTGTTAATTGCTTGTAGTTTGATGGTTATTTTTGTTTTTCCTTGCGTCAAATTTTCCGGAATAGTATACACGGCATCAAAAAACTCTCCCGAATTATTTTTATACAGTTCTTGTGTTCCGATTTTTTCTCCTTCCGCCAAAATGTCAAAGTTGCGTTTATCTATTTCTGCACCCCAAAAAGAGAAGAAAATAGACGTCGGTTTATTAGGATCGCATGCCATTTCAAAAACAATGGATGGTTTAGCTCCGCGTGCATCGAGCCAACTTCTGCCATAAAAAACTCCTGATGTACCTGTGGGTTGTTTTTTCAGTTGATGATTATCTATATATGGTTGTTTGGCTATGAGATAATCGCATACAACAGCATCTTTAAGCGGTTTTTTCAGTAATATGCGGGATCCGAAGATTCCTCCGGCTACATTTCCTGCATGAGATTTTAATTTCACGGTTACTTTTGTCTTTCCGGAAGTCAGATAAAATGGAATATCATATTTAACATCCATGAATTCATTCGGCTTTTTAGCTGCCAGACTTTCGGTTGCGATGACTTCATCGTCTACCATTATATCAAAACTTCTGTTTCCGGAGTCACTGCCCCAATACGTTATTGACAAATCCTGAGGTTTGGAAGCATCCGCCTTCATCTCAAAAGAAAACCAGCCATTATCGGCATCACACCACTTTCTTCCGGCCCCCTCACCCCTGCGTACATTCGAACCTTTGAAATTATGATCCACTTCCTGTTGTTGTTCGTTGGGTCGGAAATAATCGACAGTCAGACTTTCGAGTTCTCTCTGGTATTCAAGTTCCCGTTCATATTCCTCTTGCACCACCTCCCATTCTTCCGGGGTAAAACAATCAAAATAGACTGCATATGTACCCTGATATTTTTTATAAAATGGAATCATTTGAATATTTTCGGGGAAACCGGTGGTAGTACGAAACACATTCGCACCTCCTCCATCAAGTGGTTTCATCCATTCGTTTACAGTCTGTCCGTCATTCAGGAATACAGGAACACGCTGAGCGGTAGGAATCTCTCCGGCAAGCACAATCGGACCAGTCAGGAACGCATGTTTATGGGTATCTCCCAATAATACTTCCTTATATTGATGGAAAGGAAGTGCTATTTCAATGATATCCTGATTACTCCATGTTCTGTCGATAGACACATAACATCCCGGAGATTCAGGCAAAGCCTGATTAACTCCATTTACTTTGATTGTATAACCTTCGGTTGCCCAGGACGGAAAACGGATTAAAAAAGTTGTTTGCACCGGAGAAGCACAACTTACAATAATTTTAGACGTATGTGCATCCGGGAAATTCGTTTCCTGTTTAATCTGCATTCCCTTTCTTTTCCAATTCAATTCGGAAGCAACAAAAAGATTGATATATAAAGCATTATCATCTTCCGAATAAATATTTTCCGCATATTTCACATGATTCTCCAAACCACTACCCACGCAACACCAGAAATCATTATCGGGAGAAGAAAAAAACTTTTGTACATTAGAAGCCAGGGGAACATAATAACAAACCATACCGGTTTCCGGATTTTGGGAAGCCAGGATATGGTTATATAAAGCACGTTCGTAATAGTCCATATATTTAACATCCGGATCCCAGGCAAAAAGGTGACGGGTTAACTTGAGCATATTATATGTATTACAAGTTTCGGTTGTATTGGAAGATAGTCGACCCGACAATTGCCCGGGATTACCAAAATGTTCATAATCACTATTTCCTCCGGTCACATAAGAATGGTCATGGGTAACCGTTTCCCAGAAAAATGAAGCGATTGTATGGTATTTTTCATCAGCGGTAAGTTCGTATGCACGAGCCGCGCCAACTACTTTGGGAATCTGTGTATTGGCATGTTCCCCGCTCAGTTGATCCATTTTCTGAGACAAAGGATCCAGTATTTTTTTATGATAAAATTTATTGGCCAAATCCAGGTGCTTTTGTTCTCCGGTGATAGCATAGACAGTCATCAGCACATCATTCATTCCTCCGATTTCACAAGTCAGCATGGTTTGCCATTGGGTATCGCTCAGATTTTTAAATTTATCGCAAGCCCAATCAGTTAGCTTGACAACAATTTCTTTTGCCTCTTCATTGTCTGTATACAGATAAGCATCCAATAATCCGGCCCAAAGTTTATGGAGAGTATACCAGGGTACCCATAAACCATTCAAGTCAAAACCAAGGGCCCGGATATCTCCTTTGGCTACCTGATCCCATAACTGGTCTTCATTCGGTATTCCTCCGACATAGCCGGTTCCCCGTGCCGTCTGGCAGCGTTTCAGTTCTGCTACGATATAATCAACCCGTTGCTTGATTTGTTCATCGCCGGTTACAGCATACAGCATGGCACAAGCAGACATATAATGCCCCATGGTATGCCCGGAGACACCCATGCTTTCCCATCCTCCATATATAGCTCCTTTGACAGGTAAGCCTGCATTGGAATGGAAACGATTCAGGAAACGATCCGGACTTAATTGGAGGAGCCATCTCTTATCAGCCTCCATGGCAGTTTTAAACGGACCGTTACTCAAACGGACATCTTTTAACGGTAAGGTATAGGCTTTGATTGGTATTTTAGGTTCTGCAATCCGGGTCTCCTGTTTTTCCGGAGTGTAATTTTGGGCATAGCCGGTAAGGCTAGACAAACATATTGTTATTGAAAGTAATAAGTATCCCGGATGTTTCATGGTGGTATATGGTTTAAATTGTGATAATCCGGGATATTGTATTTGTAATATCCCGGACATTTCACCAGTTATTATAAATTTAAAACCTGCTTAATTGACTAAACCTCGTATATACTCAACTTTAGATAAGTCACCATCAGAATTAAAATCTTCCGGAAATAACGGATTTAACAGGTCTTTGTATTGGTATTGTAATTTGAGAACAGTAGTAACGGATGGACGCGAATCTGTCAAACTTTTCTCTACAATAATAATATTCACCTTTTTATCCTTATCCGGAATTGCCTGAATTAACTGAACTGACGGATCCATGGCTTTCAATGTGAGGGTACTATCTGAATTTACTTTTACTTCAACCTTATATTTTTCGCGGTTGGTAGCCTGCTCACTCACATTACCGGCATAAAAATAGCAGGTATTTTCATCTATTGTATAAAATGTACGGCTTCCGGTAAAAGTAAACTTATTGTTTTCTTTCAGTGTATTGTCAACCATATTCGCAGTTCCGGAGTAAACACCCGAAAATCCATTCTTCAAAACTACCGACATTAAAAGAGTGGTATATTGCGGATTTCCTACCGAATAATTAGATGTAGATATAATCGTTACAGGTAATATATAATTTTTTAATTTATCTAACTTGGATAAATCAATCTTTACCGGCAACAGACCATATTCATCTCCAGCCTTAATTGTAATTACTTTACCCTCCATCTCATAAGTATCTTCAGGAAGCAATGTATAATAAAGAGGCAGATCTTCCCTGAATTTATCAAAATTATATTGAGCCAAAGCCTCTTCATCAATTTTTATGCTCACCTGCACATCCTGGTCAATGATAGCAGTTCCACTAACAGATGCACTGATATCCGTGGTTATGATTCCATCAACAGCATAATCTAATGATCTTTCCTGAAAACCGCTTCGGGTCAGGATAACATACTTTTCAAACTGCTCATCAGGCAAATTATCACAGGCTACCATCCAAACACAGAGCAATGCAGCAATATATATAATTCTATTTTTCATATTGTTTCAATTTTTGAAATTATTCCCATCCGGGATTTTGGGTCAATTTAGCATTATTTCTCAGTTCATATTTTGGGATCGGCCACAGATACATACGATCAGGCAGGAAGACTTTTCTCATATTTACAGGAATTACTTCATAAAAACGTTGTACCTGATCTTTTGAACTAGTCATCTCTAAATTTAATCCCATCAACGGACCTTTTTCTTCATTCGGGGCATCCATCCAACGACGCAAATCAAAATAACGGGCGCTTTCCATAAAGAACTCAATCTGGCGTTCTCTTTTTAATAAGGTCCTGAAAGTTCCCGGATCCTGGTATTCCGCATCGGTTGCATCAGGCAAACCAGCACGGAAACGAACCCTACTGAATCCATATCTCATTTCCGATATATCCCTACTGATATGATGCGACTTCTGATTGTTATAAGATGGCATTTCATAAGACTGAGTCAATTCATTCAAGGCTTCAGCATACCATAACAACACATCTGCATAACGAATGGTCGGTTCAACTTTATATTGATACAAATCTTGCATTTCTGCATTACTCCAGGAATCATTCGGATTATAATATTTCTTCACACCAATACCCGTACGCAGATATTCGTTGGGTGTTGAATTTTGTTTCCCATCCTCTCCTTTATAGTAGAAACACTGGCTGTTTTTCCGATCCTTACCTCCTTTGGTTGCCGGACCAGAGCTCAAGTATTCCCATACTGTTCCGCTATATGCAATGGAACCATAAAAACGAGGTTCTCTGTTGACATACATCAAAGAAACATTTGCTTTTACAAACGGATATTCATTTGTCGATGTGGTAAATCCTTCTCTCTTATAAGGATAGTCACTGCTTGCACGATCAATTGTTTTTCCATCAAACATATAATAGGCGTCTACCTGTTTCTGAGTAACACAAATCGTATTTTGCCCCCCTAAAGAACGGGGTACGGAATAAAACGCAATCCAGTTCAGATCAGCGGCAAAAGCAAAACTCTGCCGGGTAAGTATAAATTCCGGATTCTTAGCAGCAGAAACCTCTCCATTGAAACATTGACGATAAGATTCAAAAGGATCAATATCACCACAACCATTAGGATAAGGATTCTTTGGAGCAGCCGGAGAAGGCGCCACGGTTGTCGCAGAATCAAAAGGTACTATTAATAATTCATATTGCTTTAAATCAATCACATCTTTTGCTGCAGCGGCTGCACGTGCCCATTTGTCCTCACTGTATACCTGGTTAATCAAGACTCGTCCTTGATTATCTACCAAATTTTTCAATTCAGTATTTCCATTATACAACTTACTGGCAGCATAAAGCAATACTTTTGCACGAGTTGCCAAAGCAGCTCCACGGGTAATCTGTCCATACATAGCAGAAGACCTGGTAGGTTGAAGTACACTCGCAGCCTGTTCCAGTTCCGCCACAATATATTCCACACACTCATCATAAGAACTCCGTGGAATTGACAACTCATTATAAGACAAACTAAGGTCTTGAGGTACATCCGGAACAATAGGTACCGGACCATATTGTTTAATCAACATCCAATAAAAATAAGCCCTGAGAAAACGCGCCTGTGCACGGTAATCTTCCCGTTCGCTCATTTTCAATTCCATACAACGATCCACATTCTGTATAAAAGTGGAGGCCTGCCTGATACCCTCATAAAGATGTCCCCAACGATCTTCATTCAATTGATTGGAAGCCGAATATTGGGCATTCTGATAAGCTTCACATGGAGGGATGCCAATACTTTCATCTCCATAAAGTACATCATCGGAAGCATAATTAAATGACGTCACGTTATAGCGGGCAATCTCAGCCCCCCTCTCATTCATATATGAATAGGTATTCCAAAGCCAACCCTCTGTATATGATTTTTTAGTAAATACGGTATCTTCGGTAATCATATTACTGAAATATTGATCAACATCAAGATAATCACCGCATGAATAAAATGTTATGCTTAATGATACAAGCAATAAATATATATATTTCATAATTATCAATCTATTAAAAGCTAACCGTTAAACCTAAAGTGAAATTCTTTTGAATAGGATATTTGGCTCCATTGTCTTTTGCCAACTCAGGGTCCCACCATCCGAAATCATCCCATACACACAGGTTATTACCCAGGAAATAAACCCTTACTCTGTCCATTAATAATTTCCGGGTTATTTGGGATGGAATGGTATAACCAACCTCTATATTTTTCAATCTCAGATATCTTGAATTTCTGAGCCACCAGGTAGAATTTCTGTAGTTATTATCACCAGTACCTGTTCCATATTGTAATCTCGGAAATATAACATCCTGCCTCTCTGTATCAGGAGTTCCCGATATTTCCCTGGATATCCAGCGATTGGAAGGATCGGCAACCGCTTTCAATACATTTCCGTCTTCTCCAAAATAAAACGGAGCTGCACCAATACCTCCTAAAAAGAAATCACAATTTCCAGATCCCTGGAATAAGATATTAAAATCAAAACCACGCCATTGGGCGCTGAATCCTGCACCATATATTAATTCCGGGGCTGCATTTGTATATCCAATGGGAACAACATCATCATCATTGATTTTTCCATCACCATTTACATCTTTGTATTTAATATCCCCGGGAAGTACATCACCAAAAGTTTGAACCGGACTATTGTCAATATCTGCCTGGTCTTTGAAAAGACCTAAAGCAATCAAACCCCGGCTCTGTCCCCAGCGATACCCCTGAGTCATCTGATAAGGCAAGGCATTAGCCGCCTCGTCATAATTCAAGACCTTAGAACGTGCATAAGTGAAATTTCCCCGTATGGTATAAGAGAAATCACCGATTTTATCCGAATAAGAAACAGTACCATCAGTTCCCTTAGTTTCCATTTTACCGACATTGGCGTAAGTTATTTGATTGGCGGTAAGACCAACCGTTTCAGGCATATAAAGTCTCGGACGGAAAATATTACTTCGATTATCTTTGAAAAAATCAATTACCAATGAAAATTTATGGGCAATAGTCAAATCCAAACCGATATTGTGTTTTTTCGCAATCTCCCATGTCAAATTTGGAGTCCCCATACGGGTAATTTCATAACCTTCCATATAATTACGCCCTGTTTCTCCAAAAGTATAACCAGAAGCTTTGTCCACCACTGTTATATACGGGAAACGATTTAACCACCATTTATCACTCAGCATATCATTACCCACTTCTCCATAAGAATATCTTAATTTAAGATTTGACAACCATGAAGCATGATCCATTACAAATTCTTCATTAGAAATTAACCATCCACCGGCAATGGCGGGAAAAAATCCGAAGCGATTTCCCGGTTCAAAATTTTCCGAACCAGTATACCCAAAGTTAAATTCTGCAAAATACCTGTCATGATAAGAATACGTTGCTCTCCCAGACAAGGCCAGGTTGCGCTTAGGAATGGCCCAAAAAATATCGCTCCCTGCATCATTACGAGCTTGATCCTGTTGGTAATATAATAATAAACCGGATACACGGTGTACCCTATTGAACACGCGATCGTAATTTAGACTTAATTCTCCATAATACCGACGTTCTCCCCAGGAACCGGTAGATTGTCTCAAAGGATAACCGGTAACAACTCTGGTCAATACCATACTTCCATCTCTGGAGTCTCTTTGTTTAGAAGCCCTGTATAAGTCAGGCAAGGTTGCCCTGTTAACATTATTGTAATTGTAAGCATCAAACGAAAAACGTCCGGAAAAATTCAGTCCGGGAGTAATAAAATCCAGATTCTGACGAAGAGCGATATTGGTTTCCAATTTATTTTCCCAGATTGTTTGATAACCAGTTTTATTTAACAACACATAAGGATTTGTGCTCCGGCTAGCTCCGACTGTAGGAGCCAAACCGTTGCTGTACATCAAAGGAACCGTAACAGGAGTATAGCTAACCAAAGATTCCCAGATATGGTCAGAGACAGTACCCGGTTTATTCTGATCAGTGATCCATCCTCCCACTCCTAATTCCAGTATCGTTGTTTTGGTAACATTTACATCCACATTGGAACGAAAGTTATAACGTTTGTAGTTTGCATTTGTACTGTAGCTGGCAAGACTTCTGTCATCGTATAAACCTTGTTCATTATAATAAGCTCCTGAGATATAATAACGGGCAGTAGATCCTCCACCACTTAAATTCAGCATTCCCCGATAAGCTGTAGACTGGTCTTTCAGAAGTTCTCCATACCAATCTACATTAGGATAAATATCCGTGTCAAGACTCCAGTTTACAATTTCCATTTCTGAAGGAGAAAAAATAGGGTCCCTATATCTTGAAAGAGATGCCTCATTGGCCAAAGCACAATATTCCATAGTATTCACATATTCCGGCATTCTGGAAGGTGCTACAATACCATATTCAGCCTTGAAGTTGATATTTACTTTTCCTTCTTTCCCTCTTTTGGTAGTAATGATAATAACCCCGTTGGCACCCCGTTGTCCGTAAATAGCAGTAGCAGAAGCATCTTTCAGTACAGAAAAGGACTCAATATCCTCCACATTGACTTCATTGAAATTCCGCTCAATCCCATCTACAAGAACCAATGCAGATGAACTTCCACCAAAAGTACTGATCCCCCTGATCCAGAACTCAGAATAATTTTGTCCGGGTTCACCGCTTCGTTGCATGGCAATAATACCTGCTACATTTCCGGCCAAAGCATTACTCAGATTGGACGTCGGAACCTTTAATGTTTCTACATCCACATTGGTAATGGCACCCACCACACTGACCTTTCGCTGTACTCCAGCTCCTACTATAGTTACTTCCTCTATTTTAGAGCCAGAAGTAGTAAGTTCCACATCTATTTTCACTCTTGACTGAACAGGTACTTCCACCGGAGTATAACCAATATAACTGATTACCAGTATTTCGTTAGGTCCTGTTTTAATCTTATAATTTCCATCCATGTCAGTCACGGTACCTAAACCAGGTTGGTTTTTAATAACCACCGTAGCTCCAATCAAAGGCTCTCCCACCTCATCCAACACTGTTCCAGTAACAGTTATTTCATTTTGAGCAAATACCTGGAACGAAAAACAGAACAGGCAAATCAAGAGAGCAAACTTTTTTAAATTATCCATTCGTTTATAATTTTAATAGTATTAGCATTATTATTCGATCTCAATTTTACGGATACGGTTATTCCATGTATCTGCGATAAAAAGGACTCCATAAGAGTCGGCTACTATCCCTTCCGGTGAATAAAATTTCGATTTTAATGGAGGCCCATCTTCATATCCTCTTACTCCGGGAGTTCCTGCATAAGTTGTCATCAGACCACCCGGTGTCACTTTACGGATACAGTGATTCTGACTGTCGCAGAAATACATATAACCCTCTTTATCGATCACCATTTGAGTAGGTACATTTATCAATGATGTACCTGTGATGCCTTCTTTATTTCCGATCACTCCTTTTTGGCCCACAAAAGGAATCGGATCTGTTATCTTTTTAGTCTCAGGATCAAAAGATGCTTTAACTATGTAGTGACTGTGTTTATAAGCAATATATATGGTTTTTCCATCCGGAGAAAAAGCCAGACACAAGTCGACATTGATTCCTGCATTGTAGAGTTCATCGCCTCTTTGCGCCTGTTTGTCCCAATGTAAAACAAGGCCCTTACCTCCATCTGTATAATAGATTTCCTTATCTACAGGATTCGTCAAAGCTCCAGAACACCATGCCGATTTAACAAACACTCTGGGATTATTAAAACCATTAGGACGAGTCAATGTAATAATACCGGTTGAATTTGCATTTCCCTGTGCATTGGCAATCAACAAAGTGTCCTGGGATTGCGTAAACTCACAGGTACGAACAGTCTTTACATCACCCGATACACGATATGGGGATGTAACATCATCTCTGTATCTAGAAATAACACGTAATCCCAACTCCCACTCTATGGTATATAAATCTTCATCTTTGTCGATAGCCATCCAAACCGGCCATTTTAACCATGCATCCGCTAACTTTCCATTCACTACATTTCCATTTCCATCGTTATCGGTTCTTCCACAAATGGTAGAAACATTTTCACGAAACAGGTACACAAATTCTTTAGTGTCGTTCTTCACAGAATCGCCGAGTATTTCAAGACGTACACGACCGGTATCTGCACGGGAAGGAACAACCGCATAAATACGTTGACCATTAACTCCGATTACCGGAGCTTTCTTATCATTCACAAAAACCCGAATTAACGAAGTATCCGATCCAAAGTTTTCTCCAAACAGAATCAACTGAGTGCCAACTCCTCCTGCTTCAGGAATAAACTTAGTAAATTCAACAGGTTTGGAAGGATCATAAACAGGTTTATCAACCTTCTCATCATCTTTACAGCTAACAACAGCCAATCCTAAAAAAATGACAGAAATGAGAAAAAACCAGATGCGTTTTTTCCCGGGTTTCAAATGTGTTCTTTCCATACTTTGCTTTTTTAAATTGATATTTTTCATTTCGTATAAACAATGATATAATTTTGTTTTTATAAGGAAAATTTTGAAACAAATATAGAGGGGTAGGTATTAAAAAGTCATTAATCTTTCATTAATCGACATAAGAAAATTTAAAATTAACAGTTAAATATGTGGATATTTCCAATATTCAAACTCGTTACTTAAAAAGATTCACCAGTTTGCTTTATTTTGTAACCAATTGTACCATAATACAATAAATAGAGTTCCCCGACAACGACTAACAACCAGGTAAAGGTAATCAACACCGTAAGTGTATTGAGTAAATCTCCAGCATTGTTTAGAAGGGAAGCTTTAAGAGGTCCTTGAAATTGTTGGTTAGCAACAGTCAGAAATCCGACAAAGAAAAACAGGACAACCATTGCAATGAACGGTCCGGTATAATTTATCTGTATTTTTTCAGGTGTGTTTTTCATGGTATTCATTTAATTATCAATTTTTATTGGGTCAATGTCAAGTCCTTGATGATTTGTATTTCTTCCTTTTTGTAAGGTTGAAAATCTTTCGTAAACAAATCATGCTGCCATACTCCGGTATAAGGTAACATTTCCGGTTTGAAACCCCAGGGAAGATGGGTCTGGGTTTTTCCGTTTACCAATCCCCAAAGCATACAACCCACATTTTCCTGTTTGAACAATGGCATTATATCTTCAACTGTGGATTTTACAGGACGATTTAACCATTCGGTACATATAATAGGACGATTATAGGGCTTCAAACGTTGAATGAATGCAGAGGTATTGTCTTTATCAGCATAACAATGGAAAGTGATAATATCGGAATAAGCATAAATAATATCGTTTAATTCTTTATAATCATTCCAGACTCCGACACTTAATGGCTGAGACGGATTTACAGCCTGCGCCCATTCAAAAACACCTTTTAATAAAGGAAGGCTTCTAAATCCTAAACCACTGTTGGTTGGCTCATTATATAAGTCCCACAGTAAAATCCGCTGATCGTTTTTAAAACGATTCATTACTGCCTTAACATATTTCTCCAATTGTGGATGGAAACGTTGATCAACTACCTTTGTATGTCCGGGAGAAGGAGACCATGCCCATGCATACCAACCTTCCAATGGCTCCACCTGTTTGCCGATCACAGGATCTGTGTTAACACCAAAGTAGCAATCATCGAAGAAACAAGGCATTACTTTTACTCCATATTTATCACAAATAGATAAGAATTTATCCAACGTCTTCAGAAAATATGCAGGATCATTTTCGTATACAGCATATTGTAATACCACCCGGGCACAATTAAACCCAATGCTTTGTGCCAACTGCATTTCTTTTTCTATCAACTTCGGATTAAAACTGGTTTTATCCCATAAAGCAGTATAATTGATTGCATCAGAAGGGATGTAATTCATACCACATAACCACCGGTACTGTTTGTACCATTCATTTGCTTTTTCCAACGACCAGCGTTGATTCTGAGCTACAGAACTAAATATTCCCATCAGAATAAAACAGGCAATAAATAATGTTTTTTTCATCTTTTTAAATTATTAAATTTTGTCAAATAAGTTTCTATTTGAGATAAGTAGGGCAGGAATATTGAATATAAAAAGACAATAAACCCAAGTGGCATGAAGCAAAATCATCATGCCTTTCATCTATTTCAATGATATTAGATGCTTATTTTCAGCAAATTAAAGTTTATCCATTGAATACATCAAGCGCTTTATAAAAAGCCTTAATATTTTCAGCTGGAACACAAGGAGGCACATCGCACCCGGAAGATAGTATATAATTTTTATAAGTTGCAGTATCTTTCAGTAAGTTCATTGTTGTCTCATAAACAACCTCCGCCGACTCATTCTTCAACAATCCGGCAGGATCCAGGTTCCCCATAACCAATACATCTGATGGAGACTCTTTCAGCGCATCAAGCATATCAATCTTGTTTCCGAAATGCAGGCCGGCGGCTCCTGTTTCTACCATAGCGGGAGTACAATGACCTGTATTTCCACAATTATGAAGTACTATCATAAAATTTTCATCCTGCAATTTATCCACGATTAATTTGATATAAACAGAAGAAAAAGCAGAACAATCTTCATTGGAAATGAGTCCGGCAGCCGGTTCCGCCATAATAACCCCATTCACTCCCTGCAACTTGATTGCTTCACAGTACCGGAGAATAAATGCGGTACATTTCTCCAATAAAAGTGTTACTGTTTCAGGCTCTGTGTAAATACCCATCATAATTTCAGTCATTCCATACAAACGACCTGCCAGAGAAAACGGACCAATACAGCCGGCAAAAACAGGTTTGTCTTTGATACTTTCGGCTGTTAACCGGTTTGCCTTTAAATATTCCTGTACACGTCCTTGATTTAAATCAGGAATTTTCAATGCCTCTACCGACTGATGATCGGAAACCAACCGATCCAATACAGTCGGTACCTCATTTTCCGGAAAATTAACTCTGGCTCCGAAAGCTTCAGCTTCTACAGTCAAATCCATAATCACTGTGCTTGCCGCAGCAGGATATGTTTCATCTAATTTTTTGATGGATTTAAAATGTTTTTCTCCGTCAATAACCGCTTCTTTTACCGTGTACCCGCACAATTCTATACCCGGATGAGTCATTATGGGTATTGCTATTCTTTGAGGACCTGCGATTATATCAGCAGCCCATTTTTTCATGTTCAACATAGTCTTGCTCTTTTCTTTTAAAACAATTTTTATTTCTGCAAATCTCACAACGATAAGGCTGAGGTTGTATCTCCTTCCCTAATCCAAAAAATCCGCTGACCGATTTGACAGGAGACATCAGGAAAGATTCCGTCAACGTAATTCCACAAGGAAGATCAGGGAAAAAAGAGAATAATTTCCCCTGTTCGCAGATATTCCAACCACAGTATCCGGGACTATAAGGCAAAGAATGATTAAAATCAGGAAATAAATCCAGTTTTTTACTTATTTCACCGACACAAGCTTCTGCAATAACTGAACCAATAGCATCAGCAACAAATTCCTTTACAATATCTCCCTCAGACCTAAGCTTATGCAAATAAGCATCATATTCTTTTCCTGCAGTAGCGATAAACAGGCAAGCCTGGGTCATCCCCGGCAAATATGATTTGATTATACCTCCGACAGAAAATGACTGAGACCCAATCTTCAACCGGCAGGATTCCGTAAGTCCGGCATCAACAATCCGGTACATAAGCCGGGGGTTGCAAATGGTCTCAATTTCTTTCCGCACATCAGTTATCATACTCCGGATATATTCATCCGGAATATGATTCCGATATCCCATAGATAAATAAATTTCAGCATTTTCTATGGACAAGTCTAACAAATTTAATTCCCGGTATATCATTCTTAGCTGGTTATAACTTCAGACTAATATCTCTTTGGCTAAGGTAACAGCTCCATTGGCATTTGAGCTATATCCATCGGCGCCTATCTGGCGGGCAAAAGCGTCATTCAGCGGAGCTCCTCCGACCATGACTTTCACTTTGTTTCTCAGACCAGCTTCCTGCAAAGCATCGATTACATTTTTCATGTAATTCATAGTTGTGGTAAGAAGGGCCGAGAGACACAAGATATCTGCATCATGTTCTTTTACTGCTTCAATGAATTGCTCACTTGAAATATCAACCCCCAGGTTGATCACTTCAAAACCGCAACCCTCCAGCATGGAAGCAACCAGATTTTTACCAATATCATGCAAATCACCTTTCACGGTTCCTATTACTAATTTTCCCAATGAAACAGATTCATCTTCTTTCATCAAAGGTTTCAACAAATCAAGACATCCTTTCATCGCCCTTGCAGACAAAAGCAGGTTGGGAACAAAAGCCTTTCCTTCTTCAAAGCGTATACCTATCTCCTCCATTCCTTTGATCAGATAAGTATTGATGATATCCTGCGGTAAAATTCCGGAATCGATCGCTTGTTGTGTCAGTGCAACAGCCGGTTCTAATTTTCCGGTTACAATATATTCTTTCAGTTGATTAAAATCTTGCATATAGATTAAAAATTAAAAGTTATGTTATTTCAATTGTTTTTGCGCCACATCAATGAATGCCAGCATGTTTTCAAAAGGAGTATCTCCTTCCACTGAGTGAGAGGGAGAGAAAATATAGCCACCTTCTTTACCCAGTTCCAACAGGCGGTTGGATTCATCTATTACATCCTGTTTAGATCCGAAAGGCAGTGTTTTTTGCATAGACAAACCACCATGGAAAGCCAAACGTCCGCGATAACGGGGTAAGATTTCATATACATCCATTACCTCTGGCTGGAAAGGATTGAAAGAATTCAAACCGATATCTACCAGATCATCAAAAAGTTCATCCACATCTCCACAACTGTGTATCATTACATATTTACCGGCTTTACGAACATGTTGGTACATTCTTTTCAACCTCGGATAAATAAATTCCTTCCAGAGATCATAGCCCATGATCAAACCTTTCTGTTGCCCCCAGTCATCACCAAAATAAACCGCATCAATGTCATATTCCAGCGCTTTGTCAACCTGAGCCAGATTATAATCACAAATAGCATCCATCAATTGATGTACAAAATCCGGGTTCAACACAAAATCCATCAACAGGTTTTCTATCCCGCGAAGCGTCCAGGCTCTTTCATACATCGAAAACCCGATCTGGAAGCAACGGAACATATCCGGCTTTTTCGTAATTTCAGGTTCTATGTTTGCAAAAAAGCGGGGATCCAACGGATTCGGGAAAGTATATCCTTCCAAAGTTGGTTCGGACAAAACATATCCTTTTACATCTCCGATATCTTTATCGATACTTCTGTCCCATACAACCTTAAAAACATCCTGATAAAGATTGTTTCCCAGATACTCAAAAAAACCGATATCGCTACCTAATTGAAGAATGTGATTTCCCAACACAGGATCCAGGTCATCCACTCCATAATACTTTTCAAGAGTTTCTTTAGGTTCTTGTGTAAACTTAAAAGACCAGGGAACATAAGGAGGTTTTTTACCATCCAACACTAATTTTATTACTTCTCGTTTTGTCATGATTTGAAAAATTAAAGATTAAAGTGGCAAACCACCACATACAAATATATATACAGAACCGTTAAAAAATCATTAAACTTTTATTAATGACGAGAATTCACCATAAATTGAATCTATTTTACCATATCTCTAATAAAAACCACTGATTTTATATCTGGATACTGATATCAATTTTTCTCGCATGGAATTCTCAGGATAGTTAGAGAATGCGGCTCAAATGAGTATCCGAAAGAAGTTCCTGTTTTGAAAACAGTTTCCTTAGGAACAATTTTATCCGGTTGTTCAAATGAATTCTCCGCTGATTTATCCGGGTAAGACAATGTAATAGTTTTTCCTTCCCCGGTAGTTTTGCTGGCATTCTTCAGATCGAAAGAAGTATTCCAGGAAGTATCTTCGCCATTTACAACCTTGATAACAACTTCTCCTTTTTGTTTATCATAACCGGAAACTACGTAATGTTTCGGGGCCACTTTATGAGTATATTCATAAACAGGTTCCGCATCCATAAAGCAAGTCCAATGATTTTTTTCTATATTTATCTTCACATCATACCAATGATTTATCAGGATCGGATATTCTACCCTGTAATCAAATAAAGAAGTATTGCTGTGATCGGTTATTTCCCGGAATAAAACCGATTCATTGGTATGGCTACCCAGATCGGCCATCAGGTAATTTTGTTGATCTTTTCCTCCGAACATTACACGAAATCCCTGTACACCTGCATCCCGGCGGGCTTTCAGTTCAATCGTGCAATCTTCAACTGAAAAATTTTTTAATATAGCCATTGCACTTCCCTGTTTATTCTTTTGTTTCAGGGTTCCATTTTCAACTGTCCATTCTCCGCTTACAGGTTCCCAGCGTTCTTTCCAGTCGGAAAAATCGGTTTCATAGACAACTTTACCATCATGGATAACCTTCAGTGACTGGAATGAAGCACATGAGTTATCTGTACCGATTCCGACAAACCCTGCAGTCTGGTATATTTCAGGTGTTTGTATAGGAATAAGTTCAGTATGTAAATTCACATCCGGTCTGTTATTGGAAAACATTTTCAGGACATGGTAGTTCGTTCTGCCAAAAGACGAGTCGTTTTTCAGAACAATCAGATGGTCTCTCCCATGTGCTGCATTTTCTATCAACGGAGCATATGAAACCATTTTTACCTTATCAGCATTGCGTTCTACTCCTGTCAGGAATGCAGCCTCTGCAAGAGAAGAATTAAGATTGGCGCCTCCAATGGCAGCATATTCTCCCACATAAATCTGATAGGGGTAATCTGCCGGCAATTTATCGTATACATCCGCATTGTTATAAAACCAGCCTGCGGTTTCGTAATAATGCGGATCAATGATATCTACTTTTTCTGCATATTTCAGATATTTGCTGAACATAAGTGCACAAATAATTTTTACTTCAGGATATTTTTCATGGATTGCCTGATAAAAACGATTGTAATTTTCAGCATATCTCATTCCGATATTTTCATTTCCGATTTCTATATATTTTAACGGGAACTTTTCCGGATGACCGTTCTCCATCCTTTTCCGTCCCCAGGTTGTTGTTGTATCTCCCAATGCATATTCAATGGCATCCAAAGCCTCAGTAATTAACTGATTCAGTTGATTTGCATCACAATAATCGCCATTCCGGAACAGGCAAGACATTCCTGCATTGCAGACAAACATACCTTCAGCACCTGTATCCTCACAAAACTGAAGAAACTCATGATATCCGAATCCCATGGTACTCCGGTATCCCCACAAATTATATTCTCCGGGACGGGTAAGCGGATCACCTATGGTTTCCTTCCATTTGATCCTGTTTTCAAAGGTGAGGCCTTCTACAATACATCCGCCCGGCCAACGGATAAAACCCGGTTTAAGATCTGCAATCAATGTTGCCACATCTTCCCTCAGGCCATTGGGACGTTCATGAAATGTTTCTACCGGGAATAAAGACACCTGATCCACCAGGACAGTTCCCTGATTGGCAAAAGTAAGCTTCAAACGGAGATCATTGGCTGTCACAAAAGAAGTAAACTGTGTCGCATATTTCTGCCATCCCTCTTCATCAGCCAGTATACCTGCAGTCCAAAGCTCTTTTCCGTCCTTATCGATCAAAGCGGCCTGAAAAGCACCTTTATATCCATCCTTTAGTTTCAGATATACATTCAGTTTATAAGTTTTTCCTTCAGAAACAGCCATTCCCCAATAACCGGAGTTTATCAAATTTACCAAACCTTTCGACTTCCCTGTTGCTATAGACAAGGCATGTGGAGTGGCAGGATGCAAAGGTTCATCCGATACAATAGCATATTCCGGAGTAGTTCCGTCGACACATTCAAGCGTCCAACCATTCATATATAAATTTTCGTCCCATTTTATTTTAAAATGGTTAATGGAGTCATTGGAATAACAAGGTTTAGCTTCAGCAACTGCATATCCATCCACGATACGTGTTCCTGATGGAGGTGTTCCATCTTCAAAACCCCGGTTAAGAACCATTTCAGGATACAAACCCCCATCTCCCGAATGGGTGATTTCTTCAAAAAATACACCATAAAGAGAGGGGGAAATTTCTGCACCTTCATGGGCAACATCGATGATTATTGTGTCATTTTCTTTACAGGATAAAAAGAATAAAGAAAAAACAATTACTGCTATAATATTGCTATATCCGGATATTTTCATGGTCATCAATAAATTATTTTGTAGCTCCGAACGATTGATTGGGCTGTTTCCCCATGGTGAATTTCAACTCTCCGCCTTTCATGATGTCACCGTGATTGATACATACATTGTCGTAAGGCTTTCCATTCAATGTAACAGACCGGATATATACATTCTCAGGACTGTTATTTTCTGCGAGAATAGTAAATTGTTTACCTCCGGGTAATTGAATAACTGCCTGATCAAACAATGGAGATCCTATGACATATTCGCCTCCGGAAGGCTTTACCGGATAAAATCCTAATGCAGAAAAAATATACCAGGAAGACATTTGTCCGCAATCTTCATTTCCCTGCAAACCATCAGGTGCATCATGATACATATTTCGTAAGATAAACCGCACTTTTTCCGCCGTTTTCCACTGTTGGCCAGCCAAAGCATAAAGATATGTAATCTGATGTCCGGGTTCGTTCCCATGTGCATATTGCCCGATCAATCCGGATATATCTCCTGAAGCCTCTTCTCCCATCGAATTTTCAAGGATAAACAAAGAGTCCAGTTTGTTGATAAAACTTTCCTTACCTCCGAGCAGATCAATCAAACCATTTACATCATGAGGAACAAGCCACAGATATTGCCAGGCATTTCCTTCACAATAATCGTCAGATCTATGTACGGACCGGAATGGATCAAAATCTCTTCTCCAGGTTTGATCTGCATTTTTTCCTCTGAAAAAACGGGTTTCCGGGTCCCAGTAGCTTTTATAGAAGGATGCTCTTTCGGAAAAAAGTTCATAATCCGATTCTTTACCCATCTTTTTAGCAACCTCAGCAATAGACCAATCAGCAATGGCGTATTCAAGACCTTTTGCTACGCTTTCACTTTCCAGATTGGAAGGAATATAAGTATTTGTTTTCAAATAATTAAGTCCTTTATAATCACTCAACATGGATTGTTTCATTGCATGAAAAGCTTTTTCCCTGTTAAATCCGTCAAAGTCTTTCAAGATAGCATCACTCATTACCGTAACAGACTGGATCCCAATCATTTCGTTGGTATCGGAACCATATAAATGCCACACCGGCAACCTGCCTTGCTGATCATAAATAGCCAACATTGAATTTATAAAACAAGGAACGCGTTCCGGCTGCAAAATAGTATATAAAGGATGTGCTGCCCGGTAAGTATCCCACAATGAAAAGACAGTATAATTAGTAAATCCGGCATTCTCGTACACCTGTCCGTCAGTTCCCCGGTAATCGCCATTACAATCATTAAATATAACCGGTTGCAGGAAAGCATGGTACATAGCAGTATAAAAGATTCTTTTGTCTGCTATATCAGAACCTGTTACGGATACCTTAGAAAATTCATTTCTCCATTTTTGAGTAGTTTGTTCCGCAACCTGTTTGAAATTCCATCCCGGAATTTCTTTTTCAATATTCAGTAATGCATTTGCAGTACTTACAGGAGATATACCTACTTTAACCGATATTTCCTGATCAGGAGCGGAAAGAGTAACATTCCCCTTTACTCCTACAGCCGTAAGTTTCGATCCTTCAACAGGCTCATTATCATCATATAATTTCAATGCCACCGGTTTGGAAAACCTGGCAGTAAAAAAGATTTTCTGGGTTCCTTTTGCCCAACCTGTTGAAAATCTGTATCCGCAAATGGTTGAATCATTCAATTGCTCCATATAACTCTCAATCACCCGGTCGTCGCCATTGGCTTCTTTCAGGTTAATCATAATTCTTTTATCAGTAGCCTCTGCCGGATAAGTATATTTATGAAATCCCACCCTGTCTGATGCAGTAAGTTCCGCTTTGATCTGATAATCATCCAATACGACAGCATAATAACCCACTTCAGCCGTTTCCCTTTCATGGGAATAACGGGATGCATATCCGGAGGAAGGATTCTCCTGCGTTCCTTTCTCTGTTTTTTCACTACCGGTATAAGGCATAAAAACAATATCCCCGCTGTCACTACAACCGGTTCCATTCAAATGTAAGTGAGCAAAACCAATGAGTACGGAATCAGAATAATGATATCCGGAACACCAGTCCCATCCTTTATTAATATTGGACGGGCCCAACTGTACAGCTCCAAACGGGGCGGCAACACCCAAAAACGTATGTCCATGTCCACCGGTTCCGATATATGGATCCACAAATGAAACGACATCATCCTCGCTTGTTTCTTTATTTATAGAATTCCTACACGCTGAGAGTAATAAAATGATCAGGAATACATTCAAAAACTTAGTCATAGTTGTTATTATAAAAATGAATATTTCCGGCTTGTGTTTATTTACGGTTTTTTTGTTCATTGGAGAATGAATAAGGATAATCCGACGGATTTGTACCTCTCTGCTTTTGAGGTGACCCCGACATATTAAAATTAATCGTACATCCATTTTTCAATTCATCGTATGTAATAAAATTCCGGGTGTATTCTTTTTGATTCAGATGCATACCTGCAATATATCTGTTTTTTTTACTATTATTATCTGCTGATATAACCACTTCTTTACCATTTTCCAGTTTCAGTCTTACCCGTTTGAAAAGCGGAGAACCCAAAACATATTCATCGGAAGCAGGACATACCGGATAAAAACCAAGGGCTGAAAATACATACCAGGCCGATGTTTGTCCGTTATCTTCATCACCGCAATATCCATCAGGAGTTGCCTGATAGAGTTTATCCATTACTTCCCGTGTCCAATATTGGGCTTTCCAGGGTTGACCTGCATAATTATACAAATAAATCATGTGTTGTATCGGCTGGTTACCATGAGCATAATTGCCCATATTCATGATTTGCATTTCACGTATTTCATGGATACATGTACCATAATAACTATCATCATAGATCGGAGGAACAACAAATACGGAATCCAACATGGAGATAAAAGATGATTCACCTCCCATCAGGTTGATCAGTCCCTGCACATCATGAAAGACACTCCATGTATAGTGCCAGCTGTTTCCTTCGGTAAATGCATCCCCCCATTTGTAAGGATTGAAAGGGGACTGGAATTTGCCATCTTTATTTTTTCCTCTCATCAGTTTATGTGACGCGTCGAATACATTTTTGTAATTCTGGCAACGTTTAGCATAGAGATCTATTTCTGATTCGGGACGTTTCAGTTTTTTTGCCAGTTGCATGATACACCAGTCATCATAAGCGTATTCCAAAGTCCGGGCTGTATTCTCCCGGATATTTACATCATAAGGTACATAGCCAAGGGTATTGTAATATTCATGCCCGAGCCTGCCTGCAGAAGATACGGTAGGATGAACACGTGTTGTTCCGTATACAATGGTATTATATAATAACTCTGCATTTTTTGTTCCAACTCCTTTCAGAAAAGCATCGGCAACTACTGATGCTGAGTTATTACCTATCATACAATCCCTATGCCCCGGACTGGCCCACTCCGGCAAAAATTTATTCTCCCGGGCGATATTGGCCATTCCTTCCTGGATTTCTTCATTAACAGATGGATAGATAAGATTCAGCAAAGGGAATAAAGCCCTGAATGTATCCCAGAATCCGGTATCGGTATAAAAATATCCCGGTCTGATTTCTCCATTATACGGACTGTAATGTACAATCTCATTGATTCCATTGATTTCATAAAACTTCCTTGGAAATAACAAACAGCGGTAAAGGCATGAATAGAATGTCCTGTATTCGTCTATACTTCCTCCTTCGACAGTGATACGGCCAAGTACGTTGTTCCATTTGTTTCTGGCATTTTCCTGTACTTTCTCAAAAGTATTATTTCCTATTTCTTTTAAATTCAGTAAAGCCTGGTCGTAACTGATAAATGAAGAAGCTACCTTTACATGAATAAGTTGTCCACGTTTCGTCTGGAAACCAACAACGGCCCCTACATGTTCTCCTGCCAATTCATTTTCATCATCAACAATTTTAGCATTATTCCAAACATGAGAGGTCCGAAAAGGAATATCAAATTCCAATACAAAATAATTTTTAAACCCTTCGGGAACTCCACCGGAATTTTTAGTAGAATAACCGATTATCTGTCTTTTTTCAGGAATTAATTTCACATAAGAACCCTTGTCAAATGCATCCAAAACAATGTATGCACTGTCGGCTTGAGGAAAGGTAAAGCGAAAGATAGCAGCTCTTTCGGTCGGACTTAATTCCGCTTTGACATCATGGTCTGCCAGATAGACACTATAATAATAAGGGGTAGCTATTTCTGCCTTATGCGAAAACCAACTGGCCCTGTCGTCTTCGTTGATTTTATTTCCACCGACCACCGGCATGATAGAAAATTGTCCGTAATCATTGATCCACGGACTGGGTTGGTGGGTTTGTTTCAATCCTCTGATTTTATCATCCGTATAAACATATGCCCATCCGTTCCCCATACGACCGGTTTGCGGAGTCCAGAAATTCATCCCCCAAGGTACTGCAATGGCAGGATATGTATTCCCGGTCGATAATTCCATTTTGGATAAAGAGCCCATCAAAGGATTAACATAATCCACCGGTGTCTCTCCAAATACCGGAAAAGAACAAAGGACGGCAATAAATGGTATAAAGATATTCTTCCGGATGAAGGAATTGATTATTGTATTATTTGACCTTTTCTCACTCATGTTCTCTATATTTTTTATATGGTTTGTATTTTTAGTTACAAATATAAGGAAGACACAGGTAATAAGTCATTAATTATTCATTAAAATAAAACTCTTTTTTCTGCTTTGTTAATATTTTTATAGAAGAACATGCTTAAATCCTTTTATTTTCAGAAAAAAGTTGCCGAATTCAGAAAACACCATCCTCTTTGTATTGATTTTTTATTTGAATAAAAAAGCCTAATTTTGTAACATGACTAAAACAAAATCAGTATATGTTTGCTCTAATTGTGGAGCTGACTCTCCCAAATGGGTCGGAAAATGTCCTTCCTGTGGGGAATGGAATACCTATGTAGAAGAAATTATTGCCAAAAATCCGGCTCCACAAAGATCTTTCGGCGGACATGAAACACCTAAATCCAAACCGATATTACTTCAGGAAATCAATACGGGAGAAGAAATCCGGATGGATATGTCGGATCAGGAATTAAACCGGGTACTGGGAGGAGGATTGGTTCCGGGATCTTTAGTCCTTATCGGTGGAGAACCGGGTATCGGAAAATCCACACTGGTATTGCAAACTGTACTGAACTTGCGAAACTATAAAACTTTGTATGTTTCCGGAGAAGAAAGCGCCAAACAACTTAAACTCCGTGCAGAACGCCTGGGAAGCGACAATCCCAGTTGTTATATTGTTTGCGAAACATCTTTGGAACAAATTTTTGTTCATATCAAAAATGTACAACCCGATTTAGTTATCATAGATTCTATTCAAACAGTCTTCACAGAACTGGTAGAATCCTCTCCAGGCAGTGTTTCTCAGGTAAGGGAATGTTCTGCTGCTATCCTGAAATTTGCCAAGGAAACAGGAACTCCGGTATTATTAATCGGCCATATCAATAAAGAAGGAAGTATCGCAGGACCCAAAGTCCTGGAACATATCGTTGATACGGTTCTTCAGTTTGAAGGAGACCAACATTATATGTACCGTATCCTCCGGAATATCAAAAACCGTTTTGGTAGTACCGCAGAACTGGGAATTTACGAAATGCGCCAAAATGGCCTGAGGGAAGTAAGTAACCCTTCCGAGTTACTATTGACGCAAAACCACGAAGGATTGAGCGGAGTAGCCATCGCTGCTGCGATAGAAGGTATTCGCCCTTTTCTGATAGAAACCCAAGCATTGGTGAGCACTGCTGCATACGGAACTCCTCAAAGAAGCGCCACCGGATTTGATATCCGCAGAATGAATATGTTATTAGCTGTTTTGGAAAAGAGAGCAGGTTTCAAACTGATCCAAAAGGATGTTTTCCTGAATATTGCCGGAGGGTTGAAAGTCAACGACCCTGCTATTGATCTTTCTGTGATCAGTGCAGTTCTCTCATCTTCTTTAGATATCGCCATCGAACGGGAAGTCTGCATGTGCGGCGAGGTGGGACTTTCCGGAGAAATCCGGCCTGTAAACCGCATAGAACAACGTATTCTGGAAGCAGAAAAACTCGGTTTCAAGCGAATCATTATCCCTCAAAATAACCTGAAAGGATTCGATAATAAAAAAGTAAAAATTGGTATTGTAGCAGTAAAAAAAGTAGAAGAAGCCTTCAGAGAACTTTTCGGATAAAAAATTATCTATTGTCTATTGTCAATTGAAATTTCACGCCTTCCATGATCTCAAATAGCTCTTCTATGGTCTCCGCCCTCAACATCTTCACCCGGGTCGGTTTGAAATCCGGTATACCTTTGAATAAGGGAGTAACTGCCAGATGCCTCCGAATATGTAATATACCGCGGTGTTCGTCAAGCCGTTCGACACTTTGTAAAACTTGTTTTTTGAGGACATCCAGATACCATTCAAATGGTTTTTTGGGGAGTAATTCTCCTGTGTTCAGGTAATGTTTCACTTCCTGAAAAATCCATGGGCAACCGATACTTCCCCGTCCGATCATCACAGCATCTACACCATAATCATCAAAAGCTCTTTTACATTTTTCAGCGGAAGTGATATCTCCGTTTCCTATGATAGGAATATGCATCCGGGGATTGTTTTTAACCGCTCCAATCAAAGTCCAGTCTGCTTCTCCCGTATACATTTGTGCACGGGTACGTCCATGAATAGCTAATGCAGCAATACCACAATCCTGTAATTTTTCAGCCAGATCAACAATAATTTTGTTGTCATTATCCCATCCCAAACGGGTCTTTACAGTTACAGGTGTTTTTACCGCATTCACTACAGCCCTGGTAATTTCCAGCATCAGTTCGGGATTACGCAACATACCCGCTCCGGCACCCTTACCTGCCACTTTCTTAACCGGACAACCAAAATTAAGATCAATGATATCCGGCTGGGCTTCTTCACAGATTTGAGCGGCCTCAGCCATGGAAGCAACGTCTTTTCCGTATATCTGGATAACCACCGGACGCTCTTCATCGGCTACTTCCAATTTAGCTTTGGTCTTGTTCACATGCCGGATCAAAGCATCGCTGGAAACAAATTCGGTATAAACCATATCTGCTCCGAACTGTTTACACATCAGGCGAAAAGATATATCAGTGACATCTTCCATAGGAGCAAGGAAGACAGGGTATTTATCAAATGTTATATGTCCTATTTTCATTCTTCAATCTTTATCTGATTATTTTTATCCAGGAAGGATAAAATAACCTCCATTTTTTCTTGCGTGCAATCAAAAATGATATATATAACGGATACAAAAAAGTGATCATTACATGGATTATCAGAATCAATCCCAACATCGTTGTACTTCCGATCATCGTATTTCCTGAAGCCAGATGCATTACTTTGGAAAAAAAATTACCGCTTAATCTACTTTGGATATAACGGTTTATCTGCGACATTTTTACGGCATTTATGCCTATCCTCTATGAAATAACATCTTGATTCAAATTCGGATGGCAAAGTTAAGGATTAATTTAGTAATTTTGCGGACGAATAACAAACAAAATTTCAGTGAAAAATATCCGTGATTTCGAGATCATGTCGCCCGTTGGCTCTTACGAATCATTAGCCGCAGCCATACAGGGAGGTGCCGATTCCATTTATTTTGGTATTGAAGGATTGAACATGCGTTCCAAATCTTCCAATAATTTTACGATTGATGATTTACATGAGATCGCCCGTATTTGTAAAGCAAATAAGGTAAAAAGCTACCTGACGGTCAACACAATTATTTACGATAACGATATTGCATTGATGAAGCAGATCATCGATGCTGCCAAAGAAGCCCAACTATCAGCAATCATAGCTTCTGATGTTGCGGCCATGACATATGCCCGAAGTATAGGTGTAGAGGTACATCTTTCAACGCAATTGAATATTTCCAATATAGAAGCGCTGAAATTTTATGCACAATTTGCTGATGTAGTGGTACTTGCCCGGGAGTTAAACATGGAACAGGTTGCCGAAATCCATCACCAAATTGAAAAACAACAAATCAAAGGTCCGAACGGAGAACTGATCCGTATCGAGATGTTTTGCCACGGCGCTTTGTGCATGGCTGTTTCCGGAAAATGTTACCTGAGTCTGCATGAAATGGATTCCTCTGCCAATCGGGGAGCCTGTAATCAAATCTGTCGCCGGGGATATATCGTCAAAGACAAAGAAACTGATATCGAACTGGAAGTTGACAACCAGTATATCATGTCTCCCAAAGACCTGAAAACCATCCATTTCATGAATGTAATGATGGATGCCGGTGTACGTGTTTTCAAGATTGAGGGGCGCGCCCGGGGACCGGAATATGTCCGTGTAGTTACCGAATGTTATAAAGAAGCTGTTAAAGCCTATTGCGGAAACATATTCTCCGATGAAAAAACAGAAGACTGGGACAACCGTCTCAAAAAAGTTTTTAACCGCGGATTCTGGAATGGCTATTATCTTGGCCAACGGCTGGGAGAATGGAGCAAAAACTATGGTTCGGAGGCTACAGAAAAGAAGATATATATCGGCAAAGCCATTAAATATTTCTCCAATATCCATGTAGTGGAATTCCTGATGGAAACGCAATCATTGAAAGTCGGAGATAAAATCCTGATTACCGGTCCTACCACAGGTGCTATATTCCACACTGTCGACGAAATCAGGGTGGATTTGAAACCCGTACAGGAAACGGTAAAAGGAGAACGGTTCTCCATCCGGATCGAAGAAAAAATCCGTCCGTCCGACAAATTATTCAGATTAGATACAGTAAATATCCATAAATTCAAAAAAACGTGAAAACATACCTTTTCGAACTACAAATGAAAGTTCGTGACTATGAATGCGATCTTCAGGGGATTGTCAACAATGCCAATTATTTGCATTATATGGAACACACACGGCATGAATTCCTCGAAAGCTTAGGCGAAACATTCGCCAATATGCACGAACAAGGCATAGATGCAGTCGTTTCCCGTATCGACATTCAATATAAGGCCCCTCTTACCGCCGGAGATATTTTCATTTGCAAACTCAGCATGAAGAAAGAAGGTCCCCGGCTGCTTTTCGAACAGGATATTTTCAGACTATCTGATGAAAAACTTTGTACCCGGGGAAAAGTAGAAGCTGTGGTTTTACAAAACGGGAGATTAACACGGGGAGAATTTTTTGATAACTTACTGACTAATATGAAATAAATAAAAGATTAAGATTTAAGAAATGACAAACCAAAACCTGCTTTACAAAATTGGCCTGACCCTGGCCAAAGGAGTCGGCGACATTGTTGCCAAACAACTACTCCAAGCTGTGGATGATGTGGAAATCCTTTTCAAGGAAAAACCACGTTTACTTGAACGTTTACCGGGAGTTACCGCCCGATTGGCTTCTTCGTTACAGGAACCGGAAGTTCTCCGGCGTGCAGAACAGGAAATCAATTTCATCCAAAAAAATGATATCCAAGTTATTTTCTTCAAAGATGAAGCATATCCCAGTCGTTTGCGGGAATGTATAGATTCCCCTATCCTATTATATAGTAAAGGAAATGTCAACCTCAATGCGGTAAAAATCATTAGCATTGTAGGTACCCGGCATGCCACGGAATACGGAAAAGAGGTAACAGAAAGTATAGTTACGGGTATAGCCAATGCCTATCCGGAAACTCTTATTGTCAGCGGATTGGCATATGGGATAGATATCATTGCCCACCGGGCTGCCCTGAAAGAAAATCTTCCTACAATTGGCGTACTAGCACACGGACTGGATCGCATATACCCTGCACAACACCGGCATACTGCTATTGAGATGCTGGAAAAAGGAGGACTATTGACCGATTTTCTCAGTGAAACAAATCCAGACAGGCAAAATTTCGTCAGAAGAAACCGGATTGTAGCCGGAATGGCCGACTGCACTCTAGTCATTGAATCAGCAGCAAAAGGAGGAGCGCTTATTACAGCCGACCTCAGTACTTCATACGGAAAAGACGTTCTCGCAGTCCCGGGAAAAATAAATAGTTTTTACTCCCGCGGATGTAATAATCTGATCAAAGAGAATAAAGCTGCATTGGTTGAAAACGCAGAAGATATTATCAAATGCATGTGTTGGGAAAAGAATCAGAAAAATAAACCAAGTGGTCCGGTTCAGCAAAGTATCTTTCCCGATCTGAATGAACAGGAAGAACTTGTATATAAATTATTGTCCCAAAACGGAGGTATGCAAATTAACTTATTAGCCATACAAATCAATATTCCCATCAGTAAACTGACTACTATTTTATTTGAAATGGAAATGAAAGGTATTACAATTTGCCTTCCCGGAGGGGTTTATAAAATCCGGGACTAAAGGACATTTAACGTTGTACATTGTGCGCTAAAAAACAATGGAATCCGTCAATAACTATTGTATTATCCTGTTAGCTGTTGCTATCGGTTATATCCCCTGCAAGCAAAATAAATCATGCTACTGATACAAGGCCTTGGTTTGTGAGTATTGATTAGATTATTGAAAATAAATCCGAGAGTAAGTTTGGATTAAATCAAAATGGGTTTGCTTTTTGCGAGTGTTATCCTGCATTTTAAAGCTGAAAGTCCGAAAGTAAAAAATCAATCCTAAAAAAAGAATTTTTACTTCCAGACCTAATTTATATACAAAGCATATGCTGATGCTCAATTACCTTCAACCTAGGGAAACAGGCATATAATCACCATGGATAAAAAACATTAATTTTTTACTGTAGCAATCTTCAATCTTCCACTCTGCAAACGCTCGCCGGATACCTGTAAGTTAATTTCTCCGGCTGTTTTATCCGATTCAATAATCGCGACCATTTTACCACTAAAAACGCGCATATAATTAGATGGGAAAGAGGTGAGGTCAATCGCATCTCCGTTACACAACGCTTTCAGTTTTCCATTTCCGGATACTTTAACAAAAAGCATATTGGTAGCACGGGGACAAAGATTTCCATCTTTATCCGTTACATCTATGGTAACAAAAGACAAGTCTTTTCCATCTGCGGTAATAGTACTTCTATCTGCTGTCAATGCTATTTTATAAGGCCTATCGGTGGTCTTGATCACTTTTTCTTCTTTAGCAATCCCTTTATCGTCATATGCCACCACTTTTATTTCTCCGGGGTGATAGATCACATCCTCCCACAACATCCGGTAACGGGTATATTTGCCGGCCGGATTTTTTTCTTTGATTCCCTTGCTTACTCCATTAACGAATAATTCCACTTTCGGATAATTGGTATAACACTGAACGGGAACAACTTGCCCGATGCGTTCCGGCCAATCCCAATGAGGCATTAAATGTAGAACCGGTTGGTTAATCCACTGGCTTTGATACAAATAGAAACGGTCCTTTTTCTATGCGTCCAAATCTACAATACCAAAATAAGATCTGCGTGAAGGTGATCCCTGGCCATAAGGAGTAGGTTCTCCCAGATAATCAAAACCCGTCCAGACAAATTCTCCCAACAAATATTCATGATCATCCTGTTCTGCAAATTCAGAATCGGGAACACTACCCCAGGGTACATATTCATAATCATAACTGGACACCTGATAATCTTCGTGCCAGGGGTTTTTATTGTCTTTCAGCGGAAATTTATATATGCCCCGGGAACTTACAGTCGAACTGGTTTCACTGCCATACAAAACAAACTCCGGATGACTCTTATGATATTTTTCATAATCAAAATATTTATAATTGAAACCAACCAAATCCACTGCTGCCGCCAATCCATTGTTTACAGCACTACCATGATTATTAAATCCTGCTGTAGTCGGACGGGTAGGATCTTCCCGATGAGCAATATCTGTAAGGAATTGAGCCACTTTAGCGCCATCCCTCATTCCTTGTTCCCGTATTTCATTACCAATACTCCACATCACCACAGAAGGATGATTTCTATCCCGGTGAATCATGGCTATTAAATCTTTTTCAGCCCATTGATCAAACAAAGTATTATAACCGTTGACACACTTTCCGGATTTCCATTCATCAAAAGCTTCCACCTGAACCAGGATACCCATCCGGTCACACAAATCCAGCAGCTCTACCGAAGGAGGGTTATGACTGGTACGGATTGCATTACAGCCCATTTCTTTCATGATTTCAATTTGCCGTTCGGTTGCACGTAAACTTACAGCAGCACCCAAAGGACCTAAATCATGATGCAGACAAACACCTTTGAATTTCATTGATTTTCCGTTCAGGAAAAAACCCTTATCTTTATCAAAACGAATGGTCCTGAAACCAAAAGTTGTTTCATAGGTATCAGATAAAGTATTATTTACATACACATTGGAAACTGCTTTATAAAGATTTGGGGTTTCGGTATCCCATAATGCAGGCTGTTTAACAGTACACAATTGATCAAAAAGCACCTGACCGCCAGCCGGTTTTTCCTGACTTGCGGTTGCTACTTTCTTTCCTTTTTGATCCCATATCTCTGTAACTAATTTGATTTTGCCGGTTGCTGCATCCGGCGTATTTACTGTTGTTTTAATTTGTGCTTTCCCCTGTTTAGCAGAAACCTCCGGAGTTGTAATACAGGTGCCCCAATGAACTACATGAGCGGGTTCAACACAAACCAAACGAACCGGACGATAGATCCCGGCTCCTGAATAAAAACGCGACATTTCCGGCTTATTTTCAAGTCTTACGGCCAGTATATTATCTTTTCCCAAGCGAACATATGGAGTAATATCGAATGAGAAAGAAGAATAACCATAAGGCCATTCGCCCACAAATGTCCCATTCAGATAAACACGGGCGTGACTCATCGCCCCATCAAATTCAAGATAAATCTTTTTAGAAGCTAATGATCCCGGTAAAGACAAATGTTTGCGGTACCATCCGGTTCCCGTTGCCGGAAGCGCTCCGGTACGACCTGTACGTAACTTTGCTTCTTTGTCACCATCTTCTATTACCTGTACAAACTGGATGTCCTCATTCAAATCAAACGGGCCCAGAGCAGCCCAGTCATGGGGGACTTGTACTGATTGCCAGCGACTATCATCAAAAGATAAGTCCTGTTCACTTCCCCTTTCTCCCTTTTGGAATTTCCAGTCTTCGTCCAACAAGGTTACTTCCCGACTACCTGCCAACGCAACCATTGTTGCAAACAAGGCCATAGAAAAAAACAAAATTGTGCTTTTCAGATTCATAAAATATTTTTATTAGTTATTGGATTTTTTGTGCAAGGAGAAATAACCATCAAGTATAAAAAGATGTTTTATTTCGATCTAAAGGTAGGAAATAATACAGAAAGGGCAAAATTTTTTACAATAATTTACAATTTCATACAAGGTGGTTATTACTCAAAGTGGTTATCCGCATGTTTCTCCCTAAGTCCAAAGAATTTGGAGTATCAGGATGGGACAACACCCTGTTCAATAAGAAAAAACCAGCATCCATTAGCCCTGTGTGAGTGCTGGGAAGAATCAAAACTGGAATGATACATTCAGTCCGAATCCTACTGAAGAACCATAAGGAAATACAGATATATCGTTGTTTCCTTTTTTATTAAATACATTGCGGATAGAAGGATAGAGCCAATAAGCAGCTTTCGTTCCCAGAATACCGATTCCTGCTCCCGCCAATACATCTGAAAACCAATGCTTGTCATTGTAGATACGGAGAAAACCAGTGGCTGTAGCCACACTATACCCGGCTATTCCATACCAGACAGATCGGTCACCATATTCCTGCCATAATAATTCTGCCCCGGCGAAAGCGACTGCAGTATGCATGGAAGGAAAAGAGTCATCTCCACTACCATCCGGTCGCTTTACCTGAATGGTTGATTTCAACAGCTGAGTAGTTCCTACAGTAATGATGGCTGATGTTGCTGCAATTACAGTTTTATCAAGAAGATTATGTTTGCTATGCACGCCACACCAGTCTAACAAATAAATAGAAATACCGGGAATAAATACTGTCACATCATCAATCATTGTATTTCCATTCCACTTAACAACCTGATTTCTGATTTTTTCATCCAAACGACCATCGATTGTCCCATAAATTCCTAAAGCAATCAAAGTACCAGGAACAATCAATTGTTTGGGAGCAAATACAAGTCCTTCATTTGTTTCCGGATATAGAAGAGTATCTTTGGTAAGAGCATAATCTTCCGAAGCCCTGATTGTAGATAAAAAAGCCAAAAAACAAAGGAGTAACAGGCTCTTTTTCATATAAACCAATCTATCAGGTAAGGTATAAATATAATACAGCCCACAATTACAGCAACGAAAGCTGTCAACATGACCACTCCGGCCGCCACATCCTTGATTTTTTCCACCAATGCATTATATTCGGGAGAGACTAAATCACATATATACTCAATGCAAGTATTAAGTCCTTCGACAGATAACACCATCCCTATCAGAAGTATCACGTGTATCCATTCTGTCTGGGTCACCTGAAAGATAATGCAGGCAACAATAGCAAGAAAAGCAAAAATCATGTGTGTACGGAAATTCCGTTCATTAAAAAACAAGATTTTTAAACCGCGAAATGCGACCCGGAAACTACGCATCTGAGATTGTTTCTTATAAGGAGATTGTTCCATATTCAAATCAATTGAGAACAACAAAGATACGAAAAGGTCTCATAAATCTTTCATTTTCTCATTAGTTCCTCAAAAAATGTATCCCTATAAAAGTTACTAATGCCGATTTCATAATTACCGATAAAAACATCATTATTGCTAAAAGAATCTATACAATCCTTATTAACTATGTAAGAGCGATTTACCCTTACAAACACCTTTAAAGGCAACATACTGTGAATTGTTTTAAGATTCATATGTGTAATCAATCGTTGAGTGGCGGTTTGTAAGATAACATAATCCTTTAGTCCCTCAATGAAAAAGATATCCTTTAATTTGACCTTGAAAAAACGGCGATCGGATTTGATAAAAATAAACTCATTTTCAACCTGCTTTATGTCTGTATTTTTCGCTTCACTTGCATTCTTTTCCTCGGCAAGCAACATCGTATGATAGTTGACAGCTTTCTCGACAGCTTTTTCAAAACGTTCAGGCCTTATAGGTTTCACAAGATAATCAACAGCATCCACCTCATAACTATCCACCGCAAATTCGGCAAATGCAGTAGTGAATATAAGCAATGTCGTTTGAGGTATATTTCTGGCAAATTCTATCCCACTAATACCAGGCATCTGGATATCAAGAAAAATTAAGTCAACCACATGATCCTTCATAAAACCGGCGGCAGCTTCGGCGCTTTCAAACTTACCCGATAATTCTAATGCTGGGATGTTATTTACCAATCTTTCTATCCCTCTGCGAGCAATGGGCTCGTCGTCCACAACAATACATTTCATATTTTGAATTCCATAATTACCGTATAAGTCTCTTCCTCATTTTCAAGACGAAGACTGTAAGTCTCCTCAAATAACAGATCTAATCGTCTTCTTATATTTACCAAACCTATCCCTCCTTCTTTTTTTGTATGAGGCAGTCTGGCCTTGGGGTTTTTGCACTCAAAATACAATCTGCTTCCTCTAATCCTAAAAACAATTTCTACAAACGAATCATTTTCGGGATTATGTTTCACTGCATTCTCCACAAAGGGGATGAACAACAATGGCGGCACTTCAATATCGACATCTCCCTCCAAATGTATTTTATAGGCAAAGCGGTCTCTGCGTGTCTTTTCCAGTTCCAGATAATCACCAATAAATGCTATATCATCTTTCAGCATTACCATTTCCTTTAATCCTTCGTCCACCTGATAATGCAACAGATCTTTCAGCTTCGAAAGTATATAGGATGATTTTTCAACATCCTCCCCGGCCATGATATTTGCATTATTGAGCATATTAAACAGGAAATGTGGATTAATCTGGTTTTGGAGATTAGCCAATTCTATTGCCATAGTCACATTTTCCAATTCATTAATTTTCCGGATATTCTCCAAGCGGTATTTGAAGAGTTGTATGGTCGTCAATCCAATGATGAAAAGGCTAAAAGCAACAAGAGTGGATACAGAGCTTAAAAGAGAAGGATTGTTTTCCAGATTGTCTATCGGAGTTTCTTGAAACAAACTGATAATAAATGCCACAAACACTATAAGGAACGGTAGCGACAGGAAATAATACAATGTCCGCCTCTTCATTAATAAGCAGGGAACCAGTAAGTACATGTTTGCATATATGAGGATATCTATTTGTAAAAAGTATAAGAACCATGCCCCCAGGCGTTCAGTCAAAATACTATCCGGTTCATCCCATAAAACATTAACAGTAATCAATAAAACCACCAGCTGTATTAAAATATGCCTGAATATCCTGTAATCAGGCTTCAGCAAAAAAGCGGGAATTATATAGTTGATCCGTTCCATCATAGACTCAGTTGTAATTCTACAGACTCTCTGTTCTTGTCAATTTTCGCATCGTATCGGTAGAAATTATACAACCTTTGCTTTTCCTTCGAAAAATCACAGATGGTCAAATCTGCACCGGAAACCTGGCCCTGGAATTTCAACACACCATTGTGAACATCAAAATTGATTGATATGTCTGTTGGTTGTTGTTCGATAATTTTCCGAATAACAGGTGCAAAAATGAACGGAGGTACAAACAGGCTGTTTTTCTCCGGGATAGAGGCTGAAATTCTATATGTAAATCTGGTATTAAGTTGTTCCAACGATAAATATTCATTAATAAATTCAATATCAGATTCCAATAAAATCTTCTCACGTTTGCAATCATAGAGCTCATACCGTAATACTTTACTCAATTTGAAGAGTACTGCAGATGTTTCTTCAGGACTCGTTTTCACCTTCTCTGATGCATAACTGAGAACATCAGAGAGCGATTTAGCATTGATATGGCTCTTTATCTCATCCACAGATCTTTTCAAGCGGTCGATTTCCATATCATTTATCCTTTTTGTATCTGTCATCCACTGCTTGAAAAGAGTAGTAACTGAACTACTCGCAATACAAATAGAATATAATACCATGTTAGAGAATCCATCCAATAGGGTTATTGCATTAAAATTTCGTATAATACCTATCTGCGAAAATATATATGATTCAATAATACTTTTAATGATCAAATATACAATCGTGCCTGCCAACAAAGCAATGAGGTATTCTATATAACAGCTTTTCAGTAATAATCGTGGGATCAGCATATAAAGATTAAAATATAAAAATGCAATAATAACAATGGTATTAGCAATACCAAACCAATAGATTTTATTGCCTAACGACTCTGTTTGGTTGTCAAACAAAAACAATGATTGTCCAACAGATATAAAAGAAAACATAATGATGGCAATCATATGTCTCCATCCCTTGAAGCTGGGTTCGACCAGGAAATCGAATAATATATTTTTATGTTCTTTGACAAGCATAGATACCCAGATTTACGAAATTATCAACATTAAAGTGACTGAATTCTTTTCCATACAATCATCCCTTAAAATTCAATCCTGTAACTAACATTAAACATTGAGGTAGCATACATGTATGGTTCGATCTGCTGGGTTTTCATATTGTATCTGTGTTCCACATATTCTTTTTGATTGGTTGCATTCACACTCTTGATTGCAAATTCATGTGCAATATGCTTTCTGTTCATCTTATAACTTATCGAAAAATCACCGATAAACATCGGCGAAAATTGCTTTGAATACATCACAGTTTCGTCATATTGCACCACCTTTGCGGGATGAGAAAGAGTAACTGCTTCATCAACAGGAGTATATCGTTGACCCCCCATAACACCTGCTCTGAGGTTAAGACCAAGTATATCACGACCCAACATCCACTCCTTGCCAATTAATCCGTTTGCAATAAACCTCCTGTTATACCTTGTGTTATATAAACCTCCATCGCCGCCACGATATTTGGAGTCGAACAACGATGCAGTAATCATATAATAAATTCCTTTAGTGAGGTATTTCTCAAACGTAAGGTCAAGGCCGTAATTTCGTCCTTCACCCTTACTCACAAGTATCTCGGTTATATAAAAATTCTTACGGTTAAGTATCGAATACGAACCGTTTTCTGTTACAGGGACATCATATAGGTACTGATAATATGGTTCAATCCTAAGATTCATATCCTCTGAAATACGGTAGTTGTATGATAACATGATATGGTGACTCTTTGAGAAATCCAAATCCCGGTTGAGTTGATTTCCACTTTCATCTTTGACAAAATACACATCAACCTTCTCCATTCTGCTATGTAAACCATACCCGACAGCAAAAGAATTTTTTGGTGTAGCCTGCCACTTCAGGGCAATCCTCGGCTCTAGGGTTGCGTTTCCATTCAGGACAAGATACTGGACTGTTAATCCGACAGTTAGAATAAATTGGCTATTGATATTTATTTTTGAATTTGTATATGCCGAAATAAGATTTGTTCTTCCATCCGAGTTTGCAAAGTTTTCAAGAGGATTACCAAATATTGGTGCAAAATCCAGGTTCATATCATAGCTGATATTAGTCCATGTTACGCCTGTTTTATTGGAGTGATGCAAGCCGAATTTATGATTTACCGAGGAGGTAAAAATAAGGTTTGTGATATTGGCAAGCATATCTGTTCTCGGGCTCTTGTTCTCGTCAAGGTCGTAAAACTCCTCATCAATATGGCTATCTAAATGAGTTACAGCCAAGGTTGTGTTGAGTGATGTTTTGCGATTACCAAATAAATATTTATGTGACAATCCTGCCGATCCGGATCTTTGTTTTGCTCCTGCAAGAATTCCATCGTTTACATATTTCCATTCAGCCGGATTTTCCAGTATCGGGTCTACTTCGTCTATCAATCCTACTCCCCATAAGGAGAATGTACCCGCTTTCTGAGTAGGGAAATTAAGTTTAAGGTTCAAATCCTGATAACCAAGGGTTCCACCCATACTTTCCTTACCTTTTATTTGTTCTACAAGAGAAGTGGTAGAATAACGATAGTTGATAATGTAGGATGAATCATATTTTTTACTAATAGGCCCCTCCGAAGCAAAATCAATTCCTAACAAGCCAAATTGAAATGTGTGTTGGTATTTTTGGCTGTTGCCGTTACGTAATCTCATATCAAACACACCTGAGACAGCATTGCTGTATTCGGCAGGAAACGCCCCTATAAAAAAATCAGAATTTCCTAATACATTACTACTCAATCCAGACAAGAAACCACCCCCCAAAGCGTCTACATCTGCAAAATGGTTCGGATTAGGTATCTCAACACCCTCCAGGCGCCACTGCAGAAGACTCGGAGCATTACCATGTATTGATATCCCATTATTTGACACATTGGGTGTAGCCACTCCGGCGTAAGCACCCACCAGACGGGCAGGATCGTCCATTCCTCCGGCGAAGCGGCTTGCTTCCTCAACGCTAAACATTCGTGCTCCAAGCATTGCCATTTCATTCTGTGATTTGGCTTTATTGATTCTCGGTTTTACAACCACTTCTCCCAATTCCATTGCTTTTTCTGCTAACGGGATTTCAAGGTAAACTTCTTTCGCCGAACCAAGCAACACCTCTTTAATGACCACTGTTTCATAACCTATACTGCTCACATAAAGGGTATGTCTGCCTATAGGAACATTATTCAAAACAAACATTCCCTTTTCGTCGGTCATGACACCAGTTTGTGTTGTATCCAATACTATTGTAACAGCGTAAAGCGGCTCATTTGAGGCCATATCCGTCACAACACCTCGTACACACTGGCTCAATTGCTCTTTTTCCTGAGGAAACAGTACTTGTGGAAAAAAACAATAGGAAACCAAGGATATCAATACTATTCTTATTGTCAGTCGTCTCATTCTTCTTTGCTTTATAATTTCCGGCAAAGTTAGAATAAGTACACATTCATTTTTTGATTTATAGACAGACTCTGTTGATTCATAGACAGGATTACTTATCTTGCATACAAGATAAGTTTCAGCATCAGTATTTTATTATTATACTGACCTGACATGTAAAGGATGTGTAAAAAAAGAATTTCAAAAACTCTTCTTATATCCTGCTCCAATGGAAAAGACACGAGGGTCTTCTCCGAAGAAATACTCATCTGCCCGAAGGAAGAATTCCAGGTATGTAGTACGATCCAATCTCCAGGATGTTCCGCCCTGAAACCTTATCTTATAAATTTCATTGCCTAAAGGATCATTCAATGAGTTTGTCAGTTCACATGATAAATAGGGCTTCCACGGTGATCCGAAAATAGAATATTCGGCTTGTAATTTATTCCGGAGGACATATTTGGGATTAATTTTATATGATCCTCTGTTTTCATCTCTGTATGTTCCTTGTGCGCGAACGCGCCATGACAAGTCAAACCTTCCCACGGGTTCCTTATAAGAAAGAGACAAATAATACCGATGCCGGTTTTCATACATAAAATCATTATTGAACATATAAATATAACAATAATAGATTCCGGCTTTCAATTTCTTACTGATAATAGAATAGTCTATCCCGACAGTACTCGCCAGACGGTCAAAATTGGCCTGATTATCCATTAGTCTGAGTTCTTCTTCAAAAGAAATTCCCGTTTTCCGGAATATATCTTTTTGGAACTCAAGAGAAAATATGGCACCCATATAAGTTTCCCGCTCCTGTGCAACCAATGCAAAAGAAACCAAGAGCAACAATATGGATAATCCCGTACGAATCATTTTCAAGAAAAACGTGTGATATTATCAATGGTATTTATTTCGTTTGTTTCAGATTTATAGTACACTTTTACATATGCTACATCACGAAGGAAATCGATATGTCCAACTTCAACCTTAGTAACATCCAATCCTGTGCGATCCTTTAAATCTATAATCAAATCTTCTCTTTTTTCCGGCTTCACCAATTCTATTTTTTCGTATAAAACGATTTTACAAGAAGTATGCTTTAATACTTTATTACTTTCCAATATCCAGGTAACCAAAATAAAGAGAAAATTCGTCAAAATCAATTCAGCATAACTTACAGTCATAGCCAAACCGTTGATAACAGAGATTCCGATAGCTACAAAGAGATATGTCATTTCCCGGATGGGCACAGTCTCCGTCCGGTACCGTATCATTCCGAAAATGGCAAACAAACCTAATGCAAATCCAATCTGCATGGATACGTTGTCCAGCAAAAAGATAAGCAGGAATACTGTTACACTAAACAGCATAAAGGTAAAATAATAATCTTTCCTGTGGCTTTTCTTATAGTAAAAAAATTGGATAATAATCCAACATATCAATACATTGAATGTGAATCTTAAAACCAAAGCCCAAAAAGAAGCTTCTTCAAACAAAGGAATTCCCATAAACGTTTCCACGCTTTGGGTGGCACCAAACTCGGAAGCGATACTAGGATCATATTCCGGAAACTCAGATTGAATCATTTTTTATCGGATTAATTTTTTTTAATGTTACTAACTTTCTTTTGAAACGGTTATATTTAACTGCAGGATCTGTTAATACCATTCCCATGCAATATTTACTAAAAGAAACCTGCTTGATACGCATCCGGTTTAGTATTTCCCGAAAATCAGAATGTTGCCAGCCATCCTGTTTCAATTCAAGAACAACAAGATCATCCAGCATTTTTGTCTGACTGGTTCTGGTATTAGAAAACAAGAGGCTGATGTCCATAGTAATACGTTCTGTTTTTCGGTTATTCACTAAAGTGATACGCTTAAATGAATTATCCAACACAGGCACCAACGAATTGACATCAAAAAAAGAATGTTTATTCAGAAAAACTTTCCCTTCATCCAGATCATTTATTGAATCAACATTGGGTTGTTCCACCTGTATTCTTACTTTTCTGGTTCTACCTTTATTGTTCTTATTTTTGACTTCCAAAAATGAAAGTTCGGAATCTACATAAGAACGAATCCGTATTTTCTGCCTGTTTAACTTTCCATTCTGATGCATCAAAAAGAAATTCATCTCCCGGGTATCGAAATACTGGGTAGCATAAGGCGCTATTCTGACATGGTTGATAGTTTGCACCATAAACAACGGAACCATTGCCTCCAAAAGTTCGGGAAGATCACCTACCGATGCAACAAACTTAGAATCCACCCTGTCCATCAGGCGAATATCCTTCATTTGCTCCAATGTAATCGGAGTCATCCTTTCCAAAATCTCTTCAATTTGATCCCACATGAATTTCAGTTGATTTGAATAATTAATTACCGGAAAGAATACTCAAAGACTTTCGTTGAGTATAGTTTTCCGTTAGGCAGATAATTGTATTGGATTTTTTTCGTCCCATCAGGATTATAATCATACTTACGGACACGATATACTTTGTTCTTATCATTGTAAACCACCTCTTGGGTACATTTTCCGTCTGCCCCGTATTCATATGTAATGCGTTCACGTTGACCATAAGTTGCATATTCTATCTCTTCAATTTTCCGGCCTTCAGTATCATAAACCGTTAAATGATCCATCCACTTCCGCTTTCCTCCACTTTCTGTATTCCATTCCTTAACGACTAAATTCTGTCTCCGTTCTCTTTTTTCTTCAATGGTAGTGGGAGGCGCATCTTTAGGTACAGCCCTTGTTTGGGCTTTTGTAATAATCGGGCATATGCTTATCAAAACAAACAGCAAAATACCGGCAAATTGGGTTTTCATTTATAATCTGATAAAATTAGATATTTAATACAATGTTAAATATATTGGGTAATTCATAGACTGTTTCTGCCTCTGTTACTTCTATAGTTTGAGGAGTCGTAGAAAGAATTCTGTTTTTCACATTTATATCCTCTGTGGTTGTATAGACTTCATATGTTCCGGGAGAGACTTTCTGAAAATAAAACACTCCAGTACTGCTTGTACGGACATCATCAAAGTATGAATCTTCTCCGGCACGTTTCAAATAGACCCGATGTTCAACAGCAGGAATAGGATTACCTTTCTGAGCCGTTTTATCATAATATTGAGCGATAATAGTACCTTTGATCATGGATAATCCGTAGGCTTTTCCACTATGAATATAAATATTTTCTACCTGGGCAGTACCTGAGCCAACTTTCACAGATTTATATTCAGCTGTTTTAGCCTTACTCAATTGATCCGGATAAGAATTCAAGGCATATACATAATAATCCCCTTTTCTCAGATATTCAAAATGATACATTCCGTTTTTATTTGTATCCACATCCTTATCTGCTACCGGAGCATCAACATTATTACCATAAACAATATAAACTTTTTCCCCTACAGCAGGAATTGTATCAATAGTAAATGAAAAATTATCATCTTTATGGACAACATTATAAACATACCCTTCAATGGAGGAAGAACCTCCCACCCCTTCATCTTTGTTGCATGAAAAGAATATAGCAACAATAAGCAGTAAAAAACAACAACGCGGCAATTTCATGATTTTTATTATGTGTTTTTCATTAAGTAATAAGTCGCATTTCGAAAATACGCCTGAAAACAAGTACAAAACTACACTTTAAAAATCACTTTTTTATGTTTTTGGGTAAATATTAAAGGGAATGAATTGATTTTAGATATATTTAACTGATATTTCAACCCTGTAGCTCTTTAATCAAAAAAATGTATAATACGTTTTTTACAGGATAATGCTTTTTGTTGAAATTTTTTAAATAATTGGATTCATTCAACTAACAAACAGAAATCTTTTCTTTTTATTTGTTCAATTCCCGAAAAACCTTTACCTTTGCGTCGCTTTATCAAAAAAAGCATCTCAGGAAAGGTGGCCGAGTGGTCGAAGGCGCACGCTTGGAAAGCGTGTGAGCTCCAAAAGGGCTCCGGGGGTTCGAATCCCTTCCTTTCCGCTGTGTATAAAGGACTTACAAAATATTTTGTAGGTCTTTTTTATTTTTTGAGGTCATTTTATCTGCAATCTTATTACGTTTGTTGATAGTGTATGCTAGTCAATCTTTCTCACAATAAGGCTCCCCATTTCTCCAAAAAACCTCCCCATTAGAAATCAACCAGGTTCTTCCATTATCATTATTTCCCTGATAAAACAACCAGGTGCGACCGGTATCCGGATCCTTGAAAATATGCGGATGTCCCGATTCACAATAATTCCAGGAACCTTTATCTCCATTGGAAAGAAAAGGTTTGTTAGACAACCTTTCCCAATGAATGCCATCTTTACTTTTAGCAACACCTACCTGTTGAGGATTATTATTATACGCACCAGCATAAAACATAAATAATTCATCACCTTGTTGGACAATAGATGCTCCTTCTACACATTTCCCTTCCCAGGGATAAAGAGGTTCCAATATGGCCTTATCACAAGCTTGTGTCCAATCTTCTTTGTTGAAAGCAGTTGATGCAGGAGCTGTGGCTACTCCCTGAATTTGTACCTGATAATCGGGGGTACGGGTGGCAAAGTATAAAAAATATTTGTTCTGAAAGAAACACACTTCAGCATCGATCGCCCGTCCACAGTTCCAATCTCCTGCCGGAGAAAAAATGGGATTGCTTGTATTACGGACGAACCGGATTCCATCGGCCGACCAGGCATGGCAAATAGCATCTTTAGGCCCATTTCCATAAGTCTGGTAAAATAAATGTACGGTATCATTCCTGACCAAAGCGCCCGGAGCACATAAGCCTTTAGATTCGTAAATTTCCTGAGGTATTATTTCTGCAATCCTCTTCCAATTGATCAAGTCCTCACTTTTTGCGATTCCTATTCCCCAGCCTTCCATACCGGATTTCCCTTTATCCAATGAAGGTGGTATGGAATAATACATCAGATAAGTACCTTTGAACTTAACGACGTGCGGATCTTTGGAGAATGGTCTTCCTAAACGGGTGGTATCGCCAAACATCATTTGTTGCCGGGCAAAAACTTCTGCCGGATATAAAAGTGATCCTAAAATGATGGATATTAACAAGAATGATTTTTTTAGCATCTTATAGCATTTAGAAATTGACAATATGACTGCCGGATTAATACACTTTACGCACCCGGATTCCATTCAAAACAGGTTCTCCGGTTTTTGCCCTGAACGAAACTTCCAGTCCGTTTTCTTCCTCCAAAGATACGATAAACTGTTTATAAACAGCAGTATTCCTTCCAAATTGTTTCAGAATATTGACATCTTCCATTACAATCCGGTTATTGATATAGATGTCAAATACCCTCTCAATGTCTTTTTCAAACTCGGCAAATAACAGGGTAACTTCATAGTTTCCTTTTGGTACATCCAAACGATAAGCATCCAGACCGATTTGTTGCGTCTGATAAAGTGGTTCTTCTGTAGTCTGCCAGATATTATCCCGGGAACCCACTAATCCTCCCTGATCGCTCCGAAGGTATTTTTTCCCGCCAATGTATCCCCAGCTTCCTTTCACATAAGGTTGATCCGGCAACCACAAATAGTCATTTTTAGCAGCATTGATAAAATAAAAATGGGCGCCGACATTGATGGCTATTTCATCAAAAGGAATCTTTTCAGATTTTAAATCATAAGGCTGTATCTTGAAATTGATCCTGAGAAAATCTTTTACAGTTGCATTTCCCGAAGGAGATTTCAATTCAAGCAGATTAGGTCCATTCACAAACGGGACCTTATAAACAGCAGAATATTCAGTAATATTTTTTACTCCCAATGACTTCCCGTTCAGAAAAAGTTCTACCTGGGGGGTATTGGCAAACACCTCCACCGGTTGAGTACAAGTTCCCGCACCATCAGCATCCTCCCTGCCCGACCGGTTTTTCCAAAGTTGTGAAGGAATGGAAACATAAGGTGTTTCGGATAACAATGTCTTAAAATAATAATAACTGTCTTTGGGTTTTCTGTCAAGCGTAACAATACCTTTATTATTGATATGCGGTTGCGTTTCTCCCCGTCCTTCGGAATAAAAATCAGCAAAATTCCAAATAGTAGATCCGGCCACAAAATCAAGATCCCGGACAGCTTTAAGGTGTTCTTTATTATATTCAACCTGATATTCGACAGAATGGTCAAACTTGCGCGGTTCAAAAGAGCGGACACGATAATCGGCTCCGGCACCATATTCCGTAAGTATCAAAGAATGATCAGGATCTATTTGTTTGAAAGAACGCAATGCATTCCAGATATTTTTAATATCATTTTCATACCAGCCTTCATATTTATTATAACCAATAACATCGGAAGCATGAAATCCTGTTTTGAAATTGTGATCTATGTTTCCACACAAAACCACCATGGAATAACGGGTACTGTCTTCCTGTTTGATATGTTTATCCAGATCATGCAGAAAAGAGCTCAAATCCTTTTCATACCGTTGAAAATCATTATCAATCATTTTAGGCGGACGCATGATATTGGTTTCATTACTACTGTTCCATGCCACAATACACGGATGGTTAAAATCGCGCCGGATCATTTCGGAAATCTGTTTCTTACAATTGATCAAATGTTCTTCCGATTGTGTAATCCAATCGATAATCGGTATTTCCTCGAAAACGATCAAACCCATGCGGTCACACATCTCCAGAACCACAGGATCATGAGGATAATGAGAAATACGCAAACAATTGGTTCCAAGATCTTTAAGCATCTGCATATCATATAAATGCATATCCTGTGTCAAAGCATTGCCATAATTGATATAATCCTGGTGACGGTTGGTTCCGATCAGTTTGAGATGTTTCCCGTTGAGAAAAAATCCTTTATCCTTATCAAAAGAGAACCAGCGGAATCCCAGGGGATTTTCGATCCGGTCGATCAACTTGCCTTTTTCGTCTTTTATCTCAGAAACTACAGCATATAAATACGGATGGTCCGGGCCCCACAAATAAGGATCTTTCAAAGTTACAGGTTTAATGTTTCCTGATTGTTTCCCTCCGGCTTTCAATTTGATTTTTTGAGAGGTTGAAGCAAGCGGATTTCTTTGCTTGTCTATAATCGTATTTTCGACAATGATCGTTCTCTGTTTCACATCATCCGATTGAATATCATAACGGATAGCGACAGTTGCTGCCTGTGCAGATACTTGCGGAGTGGTTATAAAAATTCCTGTTCCGGCATTCATCACATCAAAATGAACAGGATCGGTTACAAGTATGCTTACATCTCTGTAAATGCCTCCGTAAAAAACAAAATCAGCCAATAACGGAGTAATATTTTCATTATAAGCATTATCAACTTTTACAGCAATGATATTCACATTTCCAGGTTTTACCATATCTGTAATATCATATTTGAAAGGAGTGTAACCACCGATATGATCTTCTCCTGCTTTCAAACCGTTTACGTACACACTGGTCAGTTGGTTTGCCGCTTCAAAACAAAGGTAAATACGTTTTCCCTGCATAAAAGGATCAATATTCAGGGTCTTACGGTACCAGGAAGGGCCTCTGTACCATCCGTAAGGATCATCCTGAATATCCTCAATATTCCATGTATGGGGAAGAGTTATTTTTTCCCATTTGCCATCATCAAATGAGGGATTAAAGGCATCTGCCACATCTCCCTTATAAAATTTCCAGGACTCATTGATGGTTTGTTTTTGCCGTGTTTGTGACCAAAGCAAACAAGGAATAAAAAGAAATAAAAAAATAAAGTTGTTTTTCATATGGTATATTTATTTGAAGCAGTTTAGTAACTGTTTAAAATTTGCAAGCAATTACTAACTTGCAATATTAAGAATAAAAAAAAGAATATTCTCAAAAAAAAGTCTAAATAAAAATGACAAAAATCCAAATTAATCACTCACAAATATTTGATAATCAAAAGCATAAATATTCAAAATCTTATACTTATATTTGACATAAATATCAATAATTACGAAAAAAATCATGTATAGAACCATCAGAATACTATTTTCACTTTTTTGCTTGTCATGTTTTATTTCCAATGGGATGAGTCAAAACAAGCTTGCCCAGTTTTATTTTGGAAATGATAGTCGATGGTATGAAGAAAATATTCCGTTTATCGATGTTCCCGATCAGGAGATTATGGATGTATATTATTACCGGTGGGCTATGTATAAACGTCATTTCCGGGATTTGGGAAGTATAGGTTCAATCATCACAGAATTTGCGCCTTCCGTTTCATGGGAAGGTCCGTACTCAGGGATCAGTGCTGCTGCCGGACATCATATTTACGAAGGGAGATGGATCAAAAACAGAAAATATATTGATGACTATTTGTCGTTCTGGTTCAACGGGCACGGTAATCAATTTCAATATAGTTCGTGGCTTTGTGATGCTCTATATAATTATTACTTAGTGAATGGCAATATGGACAGGCTCAAGGCTTATTTACCCACCATGCTTGCCGATTACGAAGGTTGGAAGAAAAAACGTTTTGATCCGGATAAAGGGATTTATTGGCAAAAACCGGTGGAAGATGCTACCGAATTTACCATAGCCGGTTATATGGTCAATGACGGTTGGGCGGGTGATGCATACCGTCCGACAATCAACACATTCATGTATGCCAATGCACTTGCTATTTATGAGGTGGCTACAATATGCAACGAGAAACAATTGGCAGAGCAATATCTTAATGAAGCCATAACACTAAAGAAAAACGTTTTGGATTTACTGTGGAACGATGACCGGAAACATTTCATGGATCGTTTTACCCAACGTTATCCGGAACAGAATTTTGCATTTATCAATGATGTAGAATTAAACGGATATGTCCCCTGGATGTTTTGCTTACCAGACAATAATGATATCTATATCCAGGCCTGGAAGAAATTTAAAGATCCGGAGGTATTTTACTCTCCTTTTGGTCCGCGGACAATCTCAAAACAGAGTCCTTATTATATGGTTGAAACGCGAACTCCCGGAGCACAGGCAGGAGTAGGAGAATGTGAATGGAACGGTCCGTCATGGCCTTATCAAACATCTCAAATACTGATGGCGCTAAGCAATATCCTGAATGCATATAACCAATCGGTTATCAGTAAAGAAGATTATTTTGATATGCTGAAAATTTATACCCGGTCTCAATACAAAAACGGAAAACCTTATATAGCGGAAAATCTTCATCCTGATGATGGGAGCTGGATTGCTGACTTCCCTAATCGTAGCGAACATTATAATCATTCAACATATAATGACCTGATTTTAAGCGGACTCCTGGGGATTCATCCCCAAGCAGAAGATTCCATAGAAATCAATCCGTTGATTCCTGATGAATGGGAATATTTTTCAGTCGACAACCTGTCCTATCATGGACATATGCTTTCTCTCAGATATGAAAAAACAAACGGTTTGATGATTTCCTGTAATGGAAAAAAACTGGCTGAAGGACTGAAAATGCACAAACAAATCATCCCTATACCACAAGCCAAGAAACAGGAGCAAACAGCCTACCTGTTGAATTACGCTTTCAATAATAAAGGAGAAGATTTTCCACAGGCAAACGCATCTTATACCTATGAAAATGACCGGATATACGATGCCATAGACGGACGGACCTGGTATGACGAATTTCCACAAAACAGATGGACAACCCTGGGTTCAGATAATCCACAGGAATGGTTTGAAATAAATTTCGGAGAAAGAAAAAGCATCAATGCCACAGAAATTTCTTTCTATGATAACGGTTCTTCAGTTTTATGTCCCCAACAAATCAGGTTGGAATACTGGAATGGAAAGGAGTGGAAGAAGATTAAAAACTGTGATAAACTTATTCCCGGTACTTCCAACACCATTCATTTCAAAGAAGTAAATACATCTAAATTCAAGCTTGTTTTTACAAAAAAGAATGCTGCAGTAGGATTAGCAGAAATCAAAGTAGGAAAGTGGATTGAATAAATATATGTACCTTTGTAGAGACGCAATGCATTGCGTCTCTACAATTGATTATTCTCATTTTCTTTTCTCTATACGACATCCCCAGACACCACCTGCAATATTTCCTGGTATGGATTTTATTTTGATGGTTACTTTTTTCTTTCCTTTTGTTACTGCAAAAGGAATAGGGTATTTGCGATCTACCATATCAGAGAATGTTTCTGTACGTAATTTTTGTTCTCCGATTTTCACATCATTGGCAAAAATTTCAAAATAGCGGTTTCCTCCGTCCAGACTGAAATAGGTCAATATCAAATCAACCGGTTTGTCGGGAGTGATTGTCATATCATAAGAAAACCAACCGCCATCGGAAGCATCCCTCCAACCGGAAAGCCAACCGGAAGCCTGAGAATGATTGGTGAGATGACCTTTCAGGTTGTGTTCTTTTTCCGACTGATCATTGGCGACAATAACCTGGTCTATGATATTGTTGATCTGTTGTAATCTGCTTTTTACAATTTCCTGATTTTCGGGAAGCCAGACGAGCATTTCACCGGCACCTCTGTGGGATCGGGCATAATAAGGAATCAAAGTAATTTCACTGTCGGTTACCAGAATCTCTTCACTGCCTTCTTTTGTAGAGTAAGCGTTGGAAGTTCCTTTCAATACTTCCACTCCATGCAGTAAATCAGGACGATAAGCTGTTGTAAATAATGTATTCCTTTCGATTGTACGATCAATAACATTTCCGTTATTATCGGCAAATTCAGCACAATACACGATAGTACCTCTTTCTATAGATAGGTATCCGGAGTCTGCTGCTACTTTATCATTTGCTTCTACCAAATGCACATCCATGGGAAAGCTTATTTGGATCTTATCATCTTTCTTCCATTTATTCTTTACAATGGCATATCCCTTTTCAGTTTTATAGTTGTATGTGTTTCCGTTGATTTTTATTTCTATCGGACGAGTTTCTTTGTTCGTAAAAGCATAAAGATCCGAAGGTACTGCTCGTCCTTCCGACCACTCAGGAATACGGATTTTCATGGAAAAATCCTTGCTGTCTTTCGGATCGATTATCAATAAGACATTTCCTTCCCAGGGATAATTTGTTTCCTGTCTGATTGCAATCGTTCCATTTTTATAAGGGATATCAGCCGTACTGCCGGCATAAAGATTTACATATACGGACTGGTCATCCGTTGCGTACATATACCCCGGAACAGAAGGTATAAAACGGGCGAGATTAGAAGGACAACAGGAACAGTCAAACCATTCTTTTCTTTCCTGTCCGTTTTTACTCACTTCCAAAGGATTCGGATAAAAAAACTTATCACCTGATAAATCCAGACCGGAAAGCACACCATTGTAAAGGGAACGTTCCAATACATCCATATATTTAGCATCTCCATGCAGCATAAACATCCGGTGATTGAACATACAATTTCCGATCGCAGCACAAGTCTCGCAGTAAGCAGAAGCATTCGGAAGTTCGTAATTTTTGCCGAAAGCCTCACCATGGGAAGTAGATCCTATTCCTCCCGTGATATACATTTTCTTTCCGACAATATTTGCCCAGATAGAATCAATCGCAGTTGCATATTGCCGATCATTCATGATTGCTGCAATATCTGCCATTGCCGAATACATATAAGTAGCGCGAACAGCATGTCCGACAGCTTCCCGTTGTTGTGTCACCGGAATATGGTTTTGCCAGTATTGTCCGTTGCGGAACATATCTTCCGATGCCGGATCAAAGCGGTCACTTTTTCCACGGGATTCCAGGAAATACCGGGAAAGTTCGAGATATTTACGTTCTCCGGTAACCCGGTACAATTTTACCAGTCCCATTTCAATCACCTGGTGACCGGGTGCAATACATAATCCCTCAGGATTAAAGACCTGACACATCAGATCCGCATTTTTAATGGCAATATCCAGGAAGTTTCGTTTTCCTGTGGCTAAGTAATGAGCAACAGCAGCTTCATACATATGTCCGGCATTGTATGTCTCATGACTGTTATCCCATTCGGTTACCCATCTCTCTTCCTTTAACCAGTGGTGAAGCGGACTTTGAGGATTCTTTTCATGGATAGTGCGGTTGGTATACAGGTATCCATCGGCTTCCTGTGCTTTCCCTATCAGATTAATCAAGCTATCGAGATAAGCATCTAATTTTTCATCTTTTTGTACAGCCAAAAGAAATGCAGCTCCTTCCATGATTTTGAAAACATCCGAATCATCAAAAGGATAAGAACCCCTGAATGTTCCGTCTTTTACTCCGGCAGCCACGGCAAAATTGTCGATCCGTCCGGTTTCTTCGCATTTCCGGAAAGCATAAGGAATCGTAACCGTCCTGAGAGTTTCCAGGCGGGGCGCCCAGAACTGGTCAGTCAGATGTACATGTGCAAAATCAACATCCTTATAATTGTAATCATTTCCGGAAGTTTGTTTTTCCTTACAGGCAAATAAAAGTAGCAACAGGCTACCCAGCAGAATTGTTTTTTTCATATTGATTGAATGATTATTACATGAATATACACAATTCTGTCCAGCCAGATGACTTTGACTGTAGAGCAATCAAAAAGAACTTTACTTGTGCATTCATGATATTACAACTGTAATTTCGTTACACAAATAAAGTTCTTTCCGAAGCAATCAGATTTAATAAAAATCTAATATTATGGGATTTTTGTCCAAATTATTTAACGATAACCTTTTTCACCTCTGTACCAGCAGATGAGATGCATTTAGCTAAGTATAATCCGGAAGGAAGATACGCCGGAATCTGTTCATGATCGCTTGTTATCTTTTCTTCCTTCATGATTTGTCCCCTCAGATTGATTATCTGGAGAGTAGCTCCGGATCTGTCTATCACATGAATCCATCCGTTATCGGTGTATAAATTCAAGGCATCCGGCTGATGTGTCGGATTTACAATAGGAGTTGAACCTCCCTCCATTTCTTTTTTGGCTTTGACCAAATCATTTGTAGTAGTGAGTTTCAAACCATAGAGCGACAATCTTCCTCCGAAGAATTTCACGGTAATTTTTTGTTTTCCATCTGTCAGATTTCTCGGAATAGCATAATAACGCTGGGCAAAATCCAGCGGAGCCAAATAAGAAATACTGCCCTGGTAAGCGATATTCGTTCCATTTATAGATATTCTGAAATTTCCGTAATTGGAAGGTTCCGATCCAAAATATGTCAGTTGTAGATAATACTGTTTATCGGCAGGTAAATCTTCAGGAAGTAAATTCAGATCATAAGAAATTGACCCTGTCATAGAAGCATCACGGAAATGGAAATAAGTATAACCCCAGAAATTAAAGGATGCATCGCCGGTACCGGAACCCGTTGCGACTACATTATGTGCATTTTCACTTTCAGTAACACCTGTCAGTACGCGGTCAGCGACCAGTTGTTTTTCTTTTTCCAGATCCACATCATCTCCTATTTTCCAATATACATTATAACGGCAATGGTGTGTGTCATAAAACGGTTTGAAAGTATAATTTACCGCCAAGCCTGTAGTTTTGAATTCCAGGGTTTCCGCTTCCCTTTGGATAAATGATTCCAGATTGGAACGACTTCCTTTCAGTTCCGGGAAATACGGATTTGGTGAAGGATTCGTTATTTTATTGGCAGGACTGGATTCCCCGACATCCGACTGACCTACAGATCCTAAATCGGCAGCCAATAATACAGGCCCATAGAATATAGCCGAAACATTGATATCATCCGGCAAATCTACCAACCTTAATTTACAGGGTATGGTTATTTTTATCTCATCGTTAGCCTGCCATGTCCTGGTCAGTTTGATCAGTTCTCCGGGTTTAACTGTCACCGGCTGATCCGCACCATTGATCGTGATCTTCACTGAACCTTCTTCTGCCCATTCCGGATAACGTACATAAATATCCTTATCAAAAGATGTATTTTGTTCTATTTTCAATGTAATATCGTCCGAAACAGGGAAATCCGTTTCCATTTTCAATTTTAATCCGGTTTCTTCCCAATTCAGGGTTGACGGAGTGAACAAATTAATTAACAATCCTTGCTCTCCTTTAAAATAAATAGCATCCACATATTTGGCATTGCTTTCCATGCCCGTTCCTACACAACACCAGAAATTATTATACAAATTATCATACATTTTGAATGTTCCGGGCTTTAGACTCACATGATAACATACCCCTGCATCCGACTTAGGAGAAAGAACTGCCAGAATATGGTTATACATGGTATTTTCGTAATAATCCATATACTCCACATCACCTTCCTGTTCGAAGAGATCTTTTGCCAGTTTCAACATATTGTAACTGCTACAGGTTTCCGGACCTCTGACACCCAAACGGTATGTCAGCAAATCAGGAGTACCGAAACGCTCATTATTGCCGTTTCCTCCGTTACAAAGTGTGTGATGATCATGTACAATATGGAAAAAATTATGTGCGATTTGTTCGCTGCGGACATCCCCGCTATAAAGGTAATGAATTGCAGCTCCAACTGCCATAGGAATATGGAAATTAGAATGCCGTCCGGATAAATCATCCACATTAGTACTCATGGTTTGTGCAAAATTTTCACGGGTAAATTTCCGTGCTGCATCTAAGTATTTCTGTTTTCCACTCAAGGCATAGGCATCCGAAAGGGTCTCTACGAAACCTCCATGCTCAGACTCCAGCATCTTCTGGAAATTTACCTGATCAAAACACTGCATCCATTGCACCAACCAATCATTGAATTTCAGGAAGCTGATCCGGGCATCTTCATTTCCCGTATAGAGATAAGCATCCCTTAAAGCTGCAAAAATTTTATGATGGGCGTACAAAGGAAATCCTATGTCATTATTGCCCCATGGATGTCCGTTTTCATCCCAACCATAAGGGGTAATTATCTTTTCTTTAGCCATTTTATCAAATCCCCAGGTTGTTCCGTCTTTGAAAGCCATAAAACCATCACCATTGTAATCCTGACTGGCACTGATAATTTCCACACAACGATTGGCCCGTTCCAGCAAATCCTGATCGCCTGTCGCTGCATAAGCCATAGATACAGCAGAAAGATAATGGGCGAAACTGGAACCATAACCACTTTCTTCCCATCCTCCGTAAGGAGTATAACCGGTGATTCCCAGGTTATAGGATAAAGTACTTGCAAAAAGGCGGTTTACATCCAATGATTTGAGATAGCTTATATTTTTATTCATTGCTTCCTGTAAACGTCCTTCTCCCAATCTCACCTGACTATAGGGGAAACCCTGCCATACACGATCGATCAAAGGTTTTACTACCGGAGTGCCGAATCCATAGGTTAAAGAAGAAAGGAAAAGATCTGCCTGACGCATGATTTTTCCGGGAACTCCAATGCCCAATTCTCCCAAAGCAAAGATATCAGACTTTCCATCACCATCAAAATCCGATACATGGTATTCTCCATTACCTACGGGAGCTAAACAGAAAATATCCGGACATTGACGAACCGGAGTTGATTTAACATGTTGGGTGAAATTCCGGTTTCCATCGCCTAAAAGGATATAGGCTTTTTTCGTATAATTGTTTGTTCTCTCATCTGATTTCAGGATTTTGGCATTATCTCCTGCATACAAAACATCCGGATTCCCGTCTCCGTTAAAATCTGCTACTGCTACAGCGGCGGCATCTACCCCCATAAAATCATTGACAACAGCCTGGGTAAAATTTCCTGTCCCATCGCCATAAAAGAAAACGACTGAAAGTTCTCCGGTCATCGAATCGGAATCGAAAGCGACAATATCCATTTTCCCATCTTTATCGAAATCTCCGAATTCAAAACGGGGTTTGGATTTGAATGAATAATCGGATGTGATTTTTTGGGCTGTGAAAGTTTTGTTTCCGGAATTGAGATAGACATACAGTCCATATGATTCGTCAATGCAAACAATATCGGGTAAACCGTCGCCATTTATATCGAGGACTTTTGATTTTCCTTTACTTGTTCCCTGAAGTCCGGTAATATCACTCGTCAGCGTAAAAGAATTGCTTCCGTTATTCAGGTAACAATAAACTTTACGTCCGCCTCCAAACTGGACAATATCCGTTTTTCCGTCATTATCAAGATCTACAAAGAAAATATCTCCGTTGATCAATCCGTAAGTCAGATCTTGTTTTTTAGTACAAACTGCTTGGTTTCCATTGAATTTTAATTCGGCCACATATCCCACAGCATTGTTATTGGTTGCCGGAGACGCAGTTCCTCCCTGTGCTGCGAGCAGGTATTGTTTGGTTCCTGTTTTGATAAAAGTGATACTTCCGTTGTTCAAGCCTGTCAATCCGAGATCCGTTCGGGTAAAAGTACCATCCCCATTATTCAACAATAAATTAACAAAACTGGTAGTGAAATCATCATAATTAGGTCCCATCACAATCAGGTCGGGACAGCCATCTTCATTGAAATCACCTATACAAGCTGTTCCGTTGGTAGGATTGGCATACAACGCTTCAAAACGGGTTCCGGAATTCGGAAAGTTATAAAATATGGGGGCTGTTTCCTGCGAAAATGCGACCAAAGAAACAACAATTGAAGCAATCAATAAAAAAAAATTTCTCATGGTATTTATTTTATGTTTTGGTTCCGTACTAGTTTTATATAGAACCATATTCAAACAATCTCACCATACAAAGGTAAGGTTTAGCATAAAGTATGCCATAAAAAAAAGTCTAATTTATTGGGAGAATTGTCTATTATGAGGATTAGATGTAAAAAATTGCATATAACAGTGGTATTATTAAAATTGCTCATACAGAATAAAATACAATATTTTTTATTATCTTTGCCATAGAAACACAATGACCTTGGGCTAGTCATGTTCGGAAAAATTGCGCCCAAAGGGCGCTTTCTAAGTAAGCAGTGGCTCTAAGCCACTGTATTAAGGAATCTCCCTCTAACTAGCCTGCAAAGCAGGCATCTGTTTGGGTTGACGAGTAATGACGGGAGCCTACTCTGTAGGCCTAATTGGATAAGTGGCATTTTGAATACAGTGGCTTAAAGCCACTGTTTACTTAGGAAGCACCCTTTGGGTGCAACAATACTTCAATAACGTTAATTTAATGATCATGAGAAAGAATTTACTTTTAGCAATTACTTTTTTAGTTTTAGTTTTATGCCTGAACCCTTCTTTTCTGCAGGCAGAAGACACATGGAAAGCTCCCGTATTAGAAGCGAGTGAAATTCATGCGGGCTCTACTTATTACATTCAAAATACCGGACTTAATTTATTCCTTGCCGCCGGGGGCTGGTGGAATACCCAGGCGATTGTAAAATCAAGCGGACTGCCGGTTAAGGTTTTAAATGCACAATCAGGTTTGTATACATTGGAATTTTCTTCGGGAAATACATTGTTCCGTGATGCCAATGGAAGTACCTACACAGACAACACAAAAGACAATACCTGGAACATACAATTAAAAAATATAGATAACCTGACGTATACTATCCAGGCTCCATCTACATATAGTGGTTATAATGTCAACCAGTATCTGGGAACAAAAGATGTAATGGAAAGTACGAATAATGGAAATGCTTATGTGGTACAGTATGACCGCGACAAAGATACGTATGCTAATTATATCGAATGGAAATTCCTTAATATTGCTTTGTACGAAGCAAGACTGGCTTTATATAAAGCATTGAACAATTCTGTAGGTACAAGCATAGATGTAACTTCATATGAGAATATATACGAAACTTCGACGGATCTGACCCAAATAACAAAAGCAAGAACGGATTTGGATAAAGCGGTTTTTGACTATAAAGTCCAACATGCAACACCCCAAAATCCTGTTGATTTAACATATTATATTGTCAACGCCGGATTTGATAATAATGAAGATACCGGTTGGATAGGCACCGGTAGGGTTGATTATCATGAGGTAGAATTTTATGAGAGAACGTTTGATATGTATCAGCCAATCAGTGGTTTCCCAGCTGGAAAATACACGATGAGAACTCAAGGGTTTGAACGCCCCAAAGCTAATGATGGCGGAGCTGCCTATCGTGCAGGAACAGAAACTATATATGCTCGTTTTTATGTGAAGAGTAATCATTTTCCCGAACAAACAGTTCCTTTCAATTCTTTATATAAGCACCCTTATTCCGGAAGTGGTTCGGTTAGTGGCTATATAAATACTATGGCTGCCGCAGAAACAGTATTTGCAGATCCTGCCAATTATGCTATTACCATATCTGATATTTTATTGGCTGAAGGCGATGTATTGACCATCGGAGCAAAAAGTGATTTCCAGCAAAGTAGTTATTGGACCTTGTTCGATAATTTCCGTCTGGAATATGAAGGATTTGACATCAACGATGTGGCTTCTTTTATTAAGGAGCAGATTATTGTAGCACAGGAACTTCTGACTATAAAGATGCAAAATACAGATCGTACGAAACTTACAGCATCAATAGTGCAAGCAGAACAAAAAACCGATGCCAACCCATTGATTTTGGAGGACTTATACGATATAAATACTCAATTACTTGAGTCTATTGATGAAGCAAAAGTTTCCACTGCAGCTTACAGTGATTTACAGCTTGCTATTGATTCTGCTCTTGTTGTTTATGCCGATGGAAATGGAAATGAAACAGAAGCTTTTCTGACAGTTATCAATAAAGCGAAAGTTTTATCTGAGAATTATGATGCAAGTTTATCTGAAATTTACGATGGGACAACAGATGTGTACAGTGCTATGTTTACTTTCCGGTTGGCAAATGCATCGGGAACCATCCCCAAGGTTGTTACCAATTCTAATTATGCAAGAGGAGCTACCATGGCTTTCGGGCGTAGTACCGTAACCGGTGTTCCCGTATCACAATTATTGGAACAAGGTTTTTGCTGGAGTACTCATCCGGAACCTACGATTCAGGATAACAGAACGACTAAATATTTTTCTAATAATGGTAACATATACCATATAAAAGATTTAAACCCGGCTACAGTCTATTATATGCGGGCATATGCGGTTACCAAAAGTTATGCAGTCGGTTATGGCAATGTGGTAAAAGTGATCACCATCCCCAAAGGAACGGTAACTTATTGGTTAGATGGCGGCCTTTCCGGCGATAATCGTACGCGGGTAGATGAGGCTATGAAATCGGCTGTTTATTATTTGAACAACCTGACAAGTATACAAGGACATAATTTATCTGTTTATTTTGGCTCCGGAACTCCTACGGCAGAAGCCAGTTATGGTGGTTATATGCGGTTTGGACCCAGTGAAAGCTATCAGAGAACCGGAACTGCATTGCATGAAATAGGACATACGATTGGGGTTGGACAACATAGTATTTGGTATGGTCCCAATTCCCCGCTGAGAGCAGAAGGAACCAGAGGTACCTGGTTGGGTGAGCGTGCCAATAAAGTTGTACAATTTTTAGACAATAATACCACAGGTACCATGACCGGAGATGTTACACATATGTGGCCATATGGTATTAATGGTGCACATGAAGATAGCGGTAGCGAAATTTTGTATATTGCAAATTCTCTAATACATCAGGGACTTGGCGAAGACGGACTTCCTCCGACAGGTGGATTTACTACTCCGGCATATACTTTTGAATCTGATGAGAATGTAAAGTATTACATTAAAAATGAAGACGAAAAAAGAGGACTCAATACTTCTTATCTGGTAGAAGATGCTACCGGAAAACTTGTTTTGAAAGAAATGCGCGGATCAGAAGCCTTAGCAAATGACAGTGCAGCCTGGTATCTTGATTTTAATCCGGCAACTTGTTATTATCGAATCCGGAATGCTGTTACCGGTAAGTATTTCAGTTATAAATCATCAGGTCTGAATGGTATCACTTTGGTTTCAAGAACAACACCTGTATCGACAGAAAATTTTCAGTTGATGGGTGCCCGTATCAAAACTAAAGTTGGCACAGGAACCACTGCTTATACAAACAAAGGCTATTGGATCGTTCGCCCTGAAAAGAATCTGAATCCTCAGTGTTTTACTGCTCTTGCAAATAATTCAACCAGCACCGCCACTTTTAGTCTTGCAAATACAGCAACAACACAACGCTGGTTAATTCTGCCGGAAGAAGGTGTTGATCTTTTTGATAAAGCGATACCTCATACTTCTTTACCGGAAGTAGAGATGTCATCAATTCTGATTTATGCAAAAGATAAGCAAATTAAGGTAGAAAATATCACAGTGCCGGTTAATATTACAATTCATGATGTTTCCGGAAGATTACAATCTGTAGTGAATGGAGTTTCTGATTCTTATTCACAGAGTTTATCAGAAGGAGTATATGTTGTATCGGTTACTTCTGAGAAATCTCAAAAGGTGATGAAGGTGATTGTTAGGTAGAAAGTAGTTGATTGATATAATGGAGGGGGCTGTATTAAACATGATTTAATGTAGCCCCTTTTTTACGTCGATGCTATAATCCATCCAGAGACTGTAAAATAAACTGTGTCAGTATGAGATAATAAAATAATTATTACTTTTACGAACACAGTTTATTTATGGAAGAATTTGATTACAAGGCATTTCAAGCCAAAGTATTAGAACAGATTAAGTCCGGCAAGCCATT
>JAVBMQ010000054.1:0-9273 GCA_031552335.1 Bacteroidales bacterium
GCATAATTCCAGTCTATTCTGCCAAGGATTCCGATATTCTGAACTACAGAAAAGGCTTGGTAGCTTTTTATGAAACAGAAGATTATAGCCAATATGCTGATTATTTTCTGAATAGGCAGATTGAACGGATAAAGGAAATAGAGTTGTAAGAGTAAGAGAAACGAATTGCTTAGAAAGGCAAATCATCATCAAGGAGATTATTTTTGACCTCTGTTTCTTCTACTCTAACAAAGCTGTCATCCCAATCTGCTTGTTTGATGTATTTTAGTTTTCCCTCTTCAAAAAGATTTTCTTCAATGTATATTCTTCTGGTGACTTTGCTGTTAGTTCGATTGAAAGTTCGCTCCCAGTAGGATTCGGGAAATTCTTCAACCAATTTATAGCCTCTTGCTTTGAAAAGAGCTTCAAGATCAGCAATACCTTCTATGTATATATTGTAATCTACACCCAATGCTTGTTTAATCCTATTAACTATTGGATGATTTACTCTAATGATGCGATTAATTTCTTCATCTTTGCCCTGGGATTCTTCTTTTAAGTAATCCACCATTTCTCGCAAAGTTTTTGCAGTACTTTCAATATCTTTAATAACAAGAGTTTCTTTTGCCCTTTTGCTTTCCAACATAAACTGCTTGAATAAACCTGCAAATTGTTCCTTTAAGTACCCTGTAATATCCTCAGCCGTTTCAAAACCTTTAATGTTGTTGTTATGAGGCAGAGCTTTTATTTCCTCTATAAACTTATAAATATTTACATTGTCAACGTATTTATAGATAACGTCCTTGTTACTCTTATTTAGTATATAGGTTTCGTATTCAGTAAATACATTTTTATCAATAAAAATAAAAACTTGCTTATCTTCTTTTAATGCAGTCTTTACTTCCAATTGAAAAACAGAATATTCTTGCTCTTTTTCTTTGGAGATTCCAGAACTTCCATATCTACTTCCAATAATAGAAATTAAGATGTCTATGTTAGATATTTCTTTGTAACAATATGCTTGTAGAGCTTCGTCTTTTCCATATGGAATATCTCCTTCTTCATTTCGAACAGGTTCATAACCCAAGCTTTCAATAAATTTATCTAACTCAACCCTGATTTGTTTCAAATCATAAAAAGTAGAACTAATAAATATCCTTGGCCTTGCCATACTTTTTTTTATTTTTTACAAAATTAATGATATTTATTGGAGCCATCTAATCTTAATCAGAAAAATATCAGGATAAATACCAAATAGGATTAGTTAATCTTTGGGACTTAATCGGAAGTCTTATACAAGTAGAGTGGAAAACGGCTCATGCGCAAAAGTCCGTGGATGCGTCAGCCCCATAACTAACCAAATATCATGCTGCAACGGTACAAGTAGAACGGCAAATCCCGTACTCCTCTTAGTTCAGCCCTGAATCCTTTCATCTTTGAATTCAGTGATTCTGCTGCAGCATTTGTGGAATAATTGTCAAAGTAGTTAAGCACCTGCTCTTGCTTGGACTTGATGCAGTCTTTGGCAGAATATATCTTGCCCGGGTAAGCAGTTCCACCTTCGTATCCCCACTGGAGAGTACCGATGGTTTGAATTTCTCATTGGAACGCAGTCTGGGTCTTCCGCGTTTCTCGCCTCTCTTCCTGGGATGTTTCTTGCGGTAAATACTTTTTTCGTAATCTTGTACTGTTGCAGCATGATATTTGGTTAGTCATGGAGCTGACGCATCCACGGACTTTTGCGCATGAGCCATAAATTCAATACATTTTTTACCAAAGACATTTGCCATTTCAGTAGCATTGACCATTACATTTTTGCTTTCGATTTCAAAATTGATTGTTTCCTTGTTAAATTCAAACTTTTTCGTTTCCATATAGTTTAAAATAAAACGAGCAGCAGTTTCAGCGATGCCGCGCCTACTCCTGTTGCTCTTAGTTTTGTTTTTATCTTATTTGCTAATCAACGGCATTTGTTTAGCATGATTTTAATCATGCGACAAAAATATACTAAAAAAATGCAGAATCCCAAGTGAAAAATCGGAAAAATTTAGTACAAGAGTGCTGTTAGGAAAAATTAACAAAAAAAACCCGGCCGGGAATGGATCCGGGCCGGGGCTTCGGTACAAAATGCTGTCAAACAATAGTTCTTTAATTTTCAGAACCGTACCGAACATCGATGTGAAGGATATTTATTTATCCAAATTGAGCTACTTCATAATATTTGAAGAAATAATAAAATGCGATCTTGTGCCATTTTGTTAATTCTTTATCTCCGCCCAAGATTGAAGACACTGTACATTTATCAATACCTGTGTGATTACTGATATGTTTATTTTTAAGTCCCAATTTTTCCATGCGTTTTTTTATCCAATCAACAGAAACAGCATCGATATCTTTCCGGTCAAAATCAACGGCCGAAACAGTTACTTTCCAATCCTGGGGAATTTCATCCTTAAACATCTCCCGAACACGTTCAGTAAGTTCTTGTTTGGTCAGATATTTACCATTAACCAATTCTTTTTGTTCAGCGCGAACAATTAACCGATTATCATTGAATGAAACTATTTCAATGAAAATACGTGCGTTTTGTTTGTACATTCTTTCGAATGTTTCAAGCCTTTTCTTACTTTCTTCAGAAATAGGCAATAAATTCAAATTTTTCATACTATAAATGATTAAATCATTAAAAAGAGGGGGATTTGCTCCCCCTCCGAATCACAGTTTGATGAGCCTTAAATTTGTCAGGTCGAAAATTGCGATTTGTTTGTTTTCACGACCAAAGCGTTTTGCAGCTTCCAAATCAGTGAAAATTCGAACAGAATCGAAGTAATAAGAACCGTCATCGTTGTCGAGCCAGCCTCCTACTGTTTTTTCGTGCTCCAAAGCATGTTTAAGAACTCTTTTCAGTCCTTCATCTACAAAACTGTTTTGAGTTTCAAGATAGGCGACTGAAATTCCACCTGTGACCTTTTTTAAGGTTGTGAGGTCAACCGTGAACCCTTCCGGATTCTCCTCTGCTATCTTTTGGATAGCTTCAAATAAATGTTCCATAAAATATAAGAACTTATGCGGACGTCACCCGCGTTTAGTATGACATTACAAAGATATAATAAAGTTTGTTACTAACAAACTTATAATGAATTTATTTTCAATAAAATGAAAGATTTAACATTTAAAACAAAAAATCCCGATAGTTCGGGAAAGCAAATTAATGCAGGGAAGCGAAATTCCTAATTATCAGGCGTTTCTTTGCGCCCTCAAAGAAAGTAGAGCAAAAGCGACTATGTTAGCCGTTCCTGCTTATTTTCAGGACTTATAAATGTCCTTCATCTGCATAACTATAAAATAAACGGGAGGTAATAATCATGTGGTCTAACAAAGGAATATTGAATAATTGACATACCTGTTTTGCCTGCCTTGTGATAGAATCATCCTGTACGCTTGGTGAAATAATTCCAGATGGGTGGTTATGTATTAAAATTATTCCTGAAGCAGACGCAAGTAAAGCGGCTTGCATAATAATTCTAACATCTACAACGGTTTCATTTATGCCTCCCTGGGAAATTTTAGAAACCCCTAAGCATTTGTTTGCCCTGTTTAATAAAATAGCCCACATTTCTTCGTGATGCTCTACAAACTCATCAAATAAAGGATAAACATAATCCCTTGCGGTAACCGACGAATTTACTATTTCCAATTCGGAAACATTTTTTTTGCTTTTGTAGGAAATAGAAATTTCGTTTACCTCATAATTTTTTGCTAAATTTACCATGTCAATGATTTTTTAATTGTTGATATTTCATGAAGCAGGGGGAAAGGCTCGAATCAATTTCCCTGCTTTTCTCATACCATAAAGATACAAACAAATAACTTACTGTACAATAGATATTTAAATGATTTTACATTCCAAATAAGCACCCCTGATACAAACAAACAATCTCACTTTTAAAGATTCCTGACAATCAAAAAATAAAAATTTTCAATGGTTTGAACGAAATTTTTTAGAATAACGGTTTAAATCGCCTTATATGATAGGGGGTGTGAAAAACGGACGGTATGCGAGTGCTCTGCTCACGTCCGAAATTATTTTTGCAAAGTAATTGAGGTAATTACGTGAAGCTGCTTGTGACAAATCCAACTGAAGCCAGTTGGGGGAACTTAGTCATACCGATATACAAAGTATCAAAGGCATCCGTACCATCAGTGCGGTATTCCAATTTGTCTTCTTCCGTTTCTGCGAGTTTCTCGCCTGATTTATTTTTCTTGAATCCTTCCGGACCGTTCCGGGTACCGGTTTGTTCCATAGCCAGGATAAGTTCTTCGTTGTTATCGGAGTTAAGCATTGGGAACAATCCGGACTGACCTTTGAATCCCTGAGAGATAAGCAACCATTTTTCAGCATGGCGCATAGGGTTACCGATATAAACAGGCGTTATTTGCCAACCTTGCTTCTCAAATTCATCGCAAACAACAGACATGAAGTCTTCTTCATTTACAGCGTAATTGCTTCCCAATGCTGTTGTATCTAATAATAAACCACATGTTTGTTTCTTTGGTGCCGGTAATATTTACAAAAGTCCTGAACTACTTCCCGGAGCTTACGGTCATATTTAACAAAGAAGCTTTTATATGCTTTTTCCGCACCGACGGATTCCCGAAATAATTAAAGCATGTGATTGAATGTCCGGAAGTACATCCAATACATCACGCTGTAATCCTGTTTCAGATGCATTCAAGCGTTTTTTTGCTCATTTGCAATTTGTTCTAAAACTGATTGTTTCATCTTTTTGCTCTCTTAATTCTTCATATAATAATATTCCATTCACAATAGCATATATATGCTAATATAAATGGAATATTTGTTTTCAAGAGAATTTTATTCTGTAATCTTTAATCTTGTGAAATATTTGCTTTTGGCAGCTTGCATCGTTTTTTCTTCTTCTGTTAGTTTGAATAAGTTTTTTAATTGCTGTTCACTTGTATAACCTGCAATGGCAATAATTAGTCTTATCATTTACCTTTACCTGTTTTTATCTCTTGATTTTGGAAAACTACACTAATGAATAAATAATTTGTTTTTTATTTCAAGTTTTTTATTTCAGATTGTAATTTTTAATCTGTAATTCGTAATTTTGTAGAATAGATATCCTATTATTAATTAAAACGACAAAAAATGAAGACAACCGTAAAAATCGGCTTCCGGCCTTCCCATAGCCGGCGGGAAGAAGGAGTCCTGGTTTTGTTCGTCACGCGCCACCGCAAGACCTGCAGCCGGACGCTTGACATCCGCCTTCTCGCTTCCGAATGGGATGCCACCGGACAAAAGATACTAATCACCGGGGACTCAAGCCAAGCCCATGCGCACCAACTCCGCCAACAGCAGCGGAAACTGAACAGGGAACTCCGGCTGCTCTATAAAGAAATGCGTTTGCTCGAAGAACGGGGCAATTACACAGCCGGACACCTGCTGGATCGCTACCGGCTGCTCAACCGTTGCCGCAGCCTGGGCGAGTATGTGGCGGAAAGGGTCTCCGCCCTGCGTTCTTTGGGAAATTTCGGCACTGCCCGCGGCTATAGCACCGCCCTGAAAAGCTTCCTGTATTTCCGCCGGGACGAAGACATTTCCCTGGCCCGGATCGATGCGACAACCATGTCGTGTTACGAACAGTTTCTCAAAGACAGGGGACTCAAACCCAACTCCATCTCCTGTTACATGCGTTCGCTGGCCGCCGTTTATCACCATGCCGTCCACACCGGCATCATCCCGGGAAAACGCACCGATCCCTTCGAATACGTCTTTACTGGATACGCTCCAACACCCAAACGTGCGATCCCCAAAAAGGACATCCTGAAGATACTGAAGACACCCCTGGAGGAAAAACAGCAACTCTCGCGTGACCTGTTCATGTTCTGCTTCTTCGCCCAAGGCATGTCGTATATCGACGCCGTTCACCTCAGGAAAGAAAATCTCCACGGCAAATACATCCGCTACAAACGCAAGAAAACCAGCCAGCCGATACAGGTGGAACTGCTACCCTGCATGAAAGAAATCATCAATCGTTACAGCAACAAGCGCTCCACCTTCCTTTTCCCCATCCTGGGTGATCACCAGGACCCCGAACAACGCTTATCGTCAACCCAGTCTGGTCTCACACGGATGAACCGGCAACTGAAGGAAATTGCTTCTATGGCCGGTATCACCATGCCCCTGACCAGTTACGTGGCCAGACATTCGTGGGCTACAAGCGCTTCTTCGGAAGGCGTCCCAATATCCACTATCAGCCGGGGAATGGGACATGAATCGGAAAAAACAACTCATATCTACGTCTCCCGCCTGGATTACTCCGACGTTAGCCAAGCCAACCGTAAATTACTTCATATCTTCAACCAATATTCCACAGGAGTTGTGGAAAATATGTAAAACCAGACTATCCTTCCTAAGAAAAGTCCACAAAAAATGGCTGATGCAAGCAGGTGGAAACAGGGAAGAATAAAATTGCTGCTATGCAAGCAGCAACACCGTCACTTTTTCCTGCTCAAAAGTACTGACATTTATCCAATCTGTAATTATCAATTCAACTCGTTTTATTATTTAAATAAACTGTTTTATATTAAAATCTCAACTTTTTTCCCATTAGCCAATTTATCCCTGATATTCAAGGGAGTATCTCCGAAACATCTCCTGCAAAAGACATAAAAACTGGCTATGGATGAGAATCCATTGGATAAACTTATATCCTTGAGCTCCTGTCCCCTGCTACTCAGTTCCTCCCGTATCTTTTCCGCCTTGCGCAGTTGCATCCACCGATAAACGGGCATGTTGAAATGTTTTTCAAAATGCACCCGGAAAGCCGAGAGCGAATAATTCATCTTCACCGCCAGTTCTTTTACCGTGCGCACCTTTTTGTAACAGGCCATCACCCGCTGTTCGAATTCCATGCCCGGACGGAGTAGTGGGGCGAAAAAAGACTTCCTCTGCCGGAGACTGTAATAAGCATTGAACAGGATCAGTAACTCCAGGGCTTTCCCACGGAAGAATTCCGGGCAGTCCAAACCCTCGGCCAGCAAGTCCCGCAAAAGATACAGGTATTCCATTATTACCCGGTGCATCTCCAGCGGGTATGCGTTCTGAGAACTGTCCAAAGGCTTTGAGGGTATTTCTGCCAGGCATCCTTCATACAATACAGACCCAGGGTACAGGTAAGTCATGATGGCCTGTACATGACTGAAACATTCAAGACAGGCGGAGGAGAGTGAAGGTAGCACTAAGGCCTGCCCGCCCAAAAGCTTAGTATTTTCCACCAGCAGGACACCTTCCAGCAGGAAGATGATCCCCGCACCACGGGTAATCGGTTCTATCCGTTTTTCCCCGCCCCTCAGCCGCAGGATGCGGAAAGAAGCTGTCTGGGGAATATGGCAGGAAGACGTATTTCCCCTGCACCTCAACGGGAAAGGACATATATACGGTTGTTGTTCCATAACTTACATATATAACTTGTTTGACAATTGTTTGCGTAATTAAAGGTTTTAAACCCTTCATTACACTCCTTAAAATATACCAAATATCTATCCGGCACCTTAGTTCCGGGTATTTGTTCCTGAAATGTTACCCGCATCCTCTTTAAGAAATGCTGTTGAGACCAATCTAACATACTGTAATAAAACATATTATTCCATATTAAAAAAATCAGGTGTTGCTGCTTGCATAGCAGCACACGAAACAAACATTACCATAGCAGACAATGTTCAATAAAATTACAGACCTCGTTTTTAATAGAAACAGCATTGCAGGGAAAGGAAAAACTTTCTCCTGCAATGCTTATGTCTCCTTACAATCTTTTTTTGCTGCAGGCCCCACTCCTGGTACCCGCGGGGGAAAATCATGGAAACCGGATGAAAATAATTTTTCTTATTATGACAGACAGATGGCGTCTCAGTTTGGCTGCGCCCCATAATATTATTTTCTTTTTTACTAATTATAATAAATAAATTATTCATCTCATTGATCTCACTCGATCAATCTTATCTTATGAATACATATATATAATGACAAAAAACATGACAATCAAACAAGTGGGCAAGATAGTGGCGTTACTGCTATTAATCTCATTATCAGCACATTCCCAACAGAGCAAAGTAGGCTTTGTCAATTCGGGCCCAATGTATGTGGGAGAGAATGGTGGCACCAGCCTGTACATTCCCGCCGGCATGCGGGCGGTAACAAACAGTAACATCAGCCAGGAGGGTACCACCTCCTTAGGAGGAGATTTCTTCCAGGATTCCTGGGGACATGCATTCACAGTAGATGCCCTGGGACGGCCTTCGGGCAGCGGAAAGGTGCGCTTTTTCTCTCCGGCAGGAGACCTGGAGACGCATTACATTTCCAGTAGCGACACCCTGGCCTTTGATCGTGAGATGTATTATATCGCCTTTCCGGGAATAGAGGTCGCCACGACAGGCAACCTGGTACTACCTGCCACAATGGGCATAGACGCCACCTCGCTGACACGCAGCGGACAAGGGAAGTTATGGCTACGATCGGGAGAACTGGCAGGGAAAGTGATGAACGCCTCTTTGCGCTTGTATGGAACTGCCCAACCGGCGGCGGCAGTCGTCGAGCAATATGTGAACAATTACCGGACTACCACTGGGGCATCACCCCTGTTCGGCTTTGCATCCCCATTTACCAATATGGAGAATGCCTACTTCGTGGGCAACTTCATTCGCCGGACGATCGCTAACAACAACGGCCATGTGGTTTATCCCTATGGCAATACGCCAGACCCTGCTAAACCCGGTTATATCTCCCTGGCGCAGTACCTGAAAAATGTAGGTGATACTTTTACTCCGGGAGAAGGCTACTTAGTAGAGCTTCGCAGCAGGGATTTTGACTACAGCACTCTCTGGACGGGAACAAGCATCGGGCTGCACGAATCGGCTGTACGCACAGAATCCTTGTACCATATAGACCGATTTATTTTCCATGGTACAACGTCACTGGTTAATGGATTCGACGAAGAGAGCAACCTGCAACTGTTCTCAGGTAATATTTCCCGGACAACACCCGGAGCTACCGGAAGCACGCTTAACTGGATAATCGGAAATTCCTACACCGCACCCATCGGCATACAGGAACTCATCACGGCGATGAATACATCGGGGCTGACTTACTCCCCGGTTATTTACGTTTACCAACCTAATTCGGGTTATGTACCATACAATATATCGGGAAGCACCGCCACCACGACACAACCCGTACAACTGATCGAACTGGAGGAGATTCCATCCATGAGC
>JAVBMQ010000066.1:0-9163 GCA_031552335.1 Bacteroidales bacterium
CATCAGGTCGGCTAATGTAAGTTGATAATTGATATATGCTCTCAGATGTGTAGTGTAAGCATTATTCAATCGGTTTCTTTCCAAAGCTAATGCCTGACTATCAATATCTCCGTCGGAAAAACGTTGGCGAGTAATTTCAAAACTCTTTTCAGCTACAGCAACGTTTTTTTCAAGTAATTGCAGACGTTTTAAACTACTGTTTACATTGGATGCCAAGTTGCGAACTTCTGTTTCAATACTTCGTTCGGTCTCTTCTTTTGAGTATATGTTTTGTTTTAATTTTGCTTCTGCAGATCTTACTAAAGCACGGTTTTCTCCCCAGTCAAATATCGGGATGGAGACAGTGAATTCTATGCCATAACTGGATGGACGGTTCAAATAATCCCGGTATGAATAATCTATGGAATTGGGAATGTTCGTATAAAGAGTTCCCAGCTTGGGATCTTGATATACCCCGGCTCTACCAAAATAAGCATCAATAGTACTTTTGATCATTCCTGCTGCTTTTTGCTGCTTAACGGACAATTTTTGTAACTCAATCTGGATTTCCTGTTCCCTGATTTCCAACCTGTTTTTTAATGCTAATTGGACCGCTTTCTCTGTATCTACTATGACTATTTCATACGAGAGATCACTATTTAAAGAAATAGTATCATTTAAATCAATACCGATAAGTTCTTTGAATGAATTTATATATGAGTTCTGGTTAAGAATGGCAATGTCATAATTATTTTGAGCTTCGGCTAAATCTACTTCCATTTGTAAAGCGTCCACTTCCCGGATAAGTCCGGATTCATATTTATTTTTGGAAATTTCATAGGCATCCGTTTGCCTTTCAAGGTCTAATTTGGCAATTTCAAAGCTTTTTTGCAATGACAACAAATTATAATATGAGTTACTTACAGAATATATCAGGTTTAATTCTTCTCTTTTTAGAGCTTTACTAGATCTCTCATAAGCTAGTTCTGCTGATTTAAGATCAGACCTGATTTTGTTATATCCGTAAAAAGCATCAAGAGGCTGTCTGAATCTTATGCGAGTATTGAGCGATGCATCTCTTTTATTTGTTACCAGATTATCGAAATTTTCTATGATATTTTCAACATATATATTTCCATTGGTTAACAGCGGTTGATTGATCAAGAGAGTACCTGCATAAGTCAACGATTTGGCAGTATAGAAAGACATATTCCCAAGAGAGTCGGGAGGTGTTTTACCTATATCATTTGAATATTTAGGGAAAGTTAAATCCAAATCAATATGTGTTTTTAGGCTGCTGGTTGCCGACTTAAGATTATTTTCCGCAATCTTAAAGTCCTGTATCAACCCCAACATACTATAACTCTTTTCTTTGGCAATTTCAATACTTTCGTCCAAAGTCAAATGATAGTTTTCAGCAAAATTTATCGAATTACAAATAATCAGACTGAAAACCATCAAAAATATTTTTTTAATATTGTTATGTACTTTCATTGGTTGGAGTATTTGGTTTTATACAATATGTTTTTTATTCTGATTTGGGCGGTCAAAATGGATGCTACCGTCTTTAATAAAAATATTCCTGTCGGCGTGATCTGCGATTTCCTGTTCGTGGGTGATCAGGATAATGGTATTGCCTTCCTGGTGCAGTTCATGGAACAAGCGCATGATATCTTCACCCGTTCTGGAATCTAATGCTCCTGTTGGTTCGTCGGCCAGCAGTATTCCCGGGTGGGTTACCAGGGCGCGGGCGATAGCAATACGTTGTCTTTGTCCTCCACTTAGCTCGCTGGGTTTGTGCGTAATACGATCGGAAAGATTCACTCTTTCCAGGGCTTTCAGAGCTCTTTCTCTTCGTTCGTGTGCCGGTGTAGATGAGTAAACAAGCGGAAGTTCTACATTTTGCAAAGCATTCAATCTGGGTAGCAGATTGAAATTTTGGAAAATGAATCCGATTTCTTTGTTTCTCATGGCCGACAATGCATCATCATCTAAAGTACTCACATCTACACCTCTGAAGTAATAATGTCCGCTGGATGGGGTATCCAGGCAGCCCAGTATGTTCATGAATGTAGATTTTCCGGATCCGGAAGGTCCCATGATAGAGACATATTCATTCTTTTCAATCTGAAGATTAATATCCTGAAGCGCTGGGATTTCCATATCCCCAATAGCATAATTTTTTGTCAGATTCTTGATTTCTATTAGCATATGGCAATGACATTTTTTTATTCGTAACGAATGGAATCTACAGGCTTCAGATTTGCCGCATTTTTAGCCGGAAGATAACCGAAACTGATACCGGTAATCACAGAAAAAGCAAATGCAATCACAATGGAATACAATCGGATATAAGTGTTTACATCAGTGAAGAGGGATACGATCAGGGAAAGGCTGACTCCCAACAGGACACCAATGATTCCCCCTGTAATACTAATCGCTACGGCTTCAGTTACAAATTGACTCATGATGTCTGCCTTTCTGGCGCCGATAGCTCTTCGTATCCCAATTTCCCGGGTCCGTTCCATTACCGTTGCCAACATAATATTCATGATCCCGATACCTCCTACTAATAAAGAAATAGCAGCGATAGCTCCCAACAGGAAGTTGTATATCTGTCTTTCTTTTTCTTCTTGTTTAAGTAATTCAAATGGGATGACAATATTGTAATCTTCATTGTTGAAATGATGTCTCTTTAAGATTTCATTGATGAGTTTGGAGGCTTCGAGCAAATGATCCGAGTTATCAACCTGAACGGTAATTTGCTGAATTTCGCTTGTAAGGACATTTTCCCGGGTAAAGCGATTCAGAAAGATAGGTAGAGGAACATAAACGTCTGTATTCAGGTCTCTTGCGGCTAATTCGCCGACAGTTTCTGTGAAAAGAGTTTTAGACTCCAATACTCCAATTACTTCTAACCATTGGTCTTCTATCTTGACCATTTTTCCTATAGGTTCTTCTTTTTGGAATAAGTTAGTTGTAACACCAGCGCCCAGTACGCAGACTTTCAGCTTATTATTGTAATGATTATAGTTGATTAAATCCCCTTTCTGGGTTCTATAATTCATCATTTCAAAGAATTCCGGAGTAATGCCGATAATGGTTGACTTGGCGGATTTATCGGAATACTTTATGTCAGAATTGATTTCTGCCTGAGAACTAACCCGTTCGATACCGGGAACGATCTCTTTAATTACAGCAGCATCCTGGATAGAAAGTCCCTGAGAAAATTTAGCTCTGGTTTCTTCCAATTCCTCGTCCGAGAATTTTTTCTCCCGGATGATAATATTATTTACCCCCAGATCCTGATACTTAGCGATAGCTTCACGCTTGGCTCCTTCTCCGATGGAAAGCATTGTGATCACGGATGCTACTCCGAAGATGATCCCCAACATGGTCAGGAATGAACGGAATTTGTGATCGGCCAGTCCACTTAACGCTAATCGGATGTTTTCTTCATATTGCATACTCAGTCATTTTCTAAAAATTCACAACTTACAGTCATCCCCGGTTTAAGTCTCTCGTCCGGTTCCAGTATCTTAACTTCAACATCAAAGACTTTTTGACGGGATTTATTGTCTTTTTTGTAACATAATTTTCCTATGTACGCAATTTCTCCATTGAAAGTCACTTTAGGCAAAGCATCTAAACGAACGGCAACTTTTTGTCCTGTCCGGATTTTCAAAAAATCATTTTCATTGATGTAGGTATTTACCTTCATCCATTTGAGTTCAGGTACATTGGCCAGATTTTGACCCTGAAAAATATTGTCACCTACTTTAACTAAAGCTCCAGTTCTTCTGTTGGTAGCAATCTGAAAAACTCCGGAAATGGGAGTTCTCAGGGTTAATGCAGGTAATATAGCATACGCATTTTCTATTTCATCCTTCTTTTGTTTGATTCTTATTTCCTGGATTTTCAGATCATTTGCGAAAATAATCTTGCTGAGTTCAAATTTTTGTTTTTCCTTGTCTAAATTGATTTTTGACTGTTCAAATTCAAGTTCTTTGATTTTACGATATCGTTCCGATTCAAAACGGGAAGATTCGAGTTCTATTTTTTTTAAGTTGAAAGATGCAATTTCACTCCGGATTTTAGACTCCGATTCGCTTGTTTTATTGTCCTGGTCAACATGCATTTTTTCCAAAGACGCTAATTGTGTTTCCAGATCACTTTCCCTGTCGATAATAAACTTTTTGATCTCTGTCGGGTCTAATTGTATGATGGAATCTCCTTCTGCAACAATTTCACCATGATCCAGGATTCCTATAATTCTCATTTCATACCAGTATCTTCCGAAACGGGGCATAACGAAAGCTTTGGAATTAACAGCGGCTAGTTCTCCCGTTTCTATGATGGTTTTACCTTCCGGATTTTTTTCGTCACCGGAATCCTTGTTTGTCTTATTGCCGCAAGAGAATAAACAGAATGAAACCGCGGAAATCAGACATATCTTGGCTAATATCTTTTTCATGATTCTTTTTCTGTTTTTGTTTCTTTTTCTGTCTTTTCTTCGGCAAACGGATCGATCAGAGCAACTTTATCTTTTTCATCCAGTCCTTTGGTGATGATGATAAAATCGGAATTGCTCTTGTCGGTTTCAACTTCGACTTTCTGATAACCACTTCCTGTTTTTTTGTAAACGAAACTTTTTTCTCCTTCGGTATGAAGGGCATCCAAAGGGATATACAAGACATCGTCAATTTTGTCAATGATGATCCGGCAACTAACGGTCAATCCGGGTAATAAATTTGCGTTGGTTCCATCAATAATAATCTCTACCGGAAATACTTTGATTTTAGAGGATCCTTCTTTATTGATGGCTAAATTAGCTACGGAATTAACTTTGCCGGAAAAAATACTGTCGGAAAAAGCATCGGGTTTAATTTCAACATTCAATCCTTTTTTAATTTTGGCAATATCGACTTCATTAATTTTTACCGTTGCTTTCAATAAAGAGAGGTCGGGCAACTGGATCAGCGGAAATCCCGACCAGCATTGATCTCCGATTTGAAATTTATTTCCGGTACTCCAGTTTCTACTGATAATAGCAATACCGGGAGACGGAGTGACTATGATTAATTTATCCAGGGTTTCATTTGCTTCTACAAGCCTTGACTTATCTTGTTCGATGGATAGATTTTTTTGTTTGATTTCTTCTTTTTGGATTTTAATCCTATTATCGATCTGTTCTTTAGCTCTTTCCAAAGCAATATCAGCTTTGTCTAAATTCAGTTTGATTTCTTTTTTCTTGATATCCGATTCATATCCGGCAGATTCAAATCTTATTTTGGAAATTTCCTGAGAAATACGGGTTACCTCATAGTCAGCCTTTAATTCTTCCAGATCGGATTGTTGTTGAGCCAGCATTTTCTCTAGTTCAGCCTTGCTGATTTGCAATCTTCCTTCAGCTTCAACAATACTTTTTTGGACTTCCGACTGGTCAAATACAATGATTGTATCCCCGGCCTTTACTTCCTGTCCATCCTTTACAATCTGGGTGATTTTCAGATTACCATATCTCCAGGAAATAGAAGGGGAGGAGAGATTGATAGAATTGATAGCTTCTATTTCACCCTCTTCATGTATATCCAGAAATATTGAACCTTTTACCACTGTTCCCAGAGGAATTTGCTGGGTTTCTTTCTTATTGCATGCTACTAAAAAGAACGTAAGCAGAAAGAAGAAGCATATTTTATACATACTTTTGATGTTATTTTTATTCATAACGATTGTTCTTTATTGGATTGTTTGGCTATTGAATCGGGTAGTATTGTTTTCTCTTTAATCAAAGAAGTTTCCGGTTTAGATAATGCAACCTCTTCTTTCCTTTTTAAACCGGTGCCTATAATCGCTTCTTTGGGAGAAGATAATCCTGTCAGGATCTGTCTCATTTCATAGGACTTATCTTTTTTGACATATACAACTTTCATAGAGTCTTCTTCAAAAATAGCAATTTGAGGAATGACAATAGTATCTTTGATTTGTTTTAGAATAACATGACAATTAGCCGTAAATCCAGGTTCCGGAAGTGATAGCATACTATCTACAGATGCCTCAATTTCAAATAATTTCACTTTGGATCCTTCTTTCTGTGGTTGACCAACGGGCGCTTTTTTCAGGATTTTTCCCCATGCCATATTTCCAGGCATTGCATCAAAATAATAATAAACCGAATCATCTACATTGATATATTTATAATCCTTTTCGGGAGCCCATATATTTATTTTTACTTCTTCTAATTCAGGGATGATAATCAAGGGCATATTTCCCCAAACCGGATCCCCAACCTGAAGTTTTTTATTTGTAATACGGTATATGGCTCTTGTCGCTAACCCTTTTTTAGGCGCTTTCAATGTCAATTCATCCAATCTCTCTTTGGTGCTTTGAACCCGGTTAGAAAGATGTTGGATGTTTATTTCCATTTTTTTTATTTCCGATTGATTAATAATGGACAGAGCTTCTAACTTTTTTTCGTACTTAAATTTTTCAATAGCTACTTTTTCCAGTTCCAATTCTTTGATTCTTTTCTGAGATGGAGTGAGATATTGTAGTTGCAAGGAATCTAATTGGGCTATTTTTGTTTCAGCATCATTATTTTTCACTTGTGCTTCCAATAGTGCATATTGCATATATAGATCAGCCTTGATTTTATTTAGTTCGGCTTTGGTTTCTTCTAAATTGGTGAGAATCTGGTCGTATTCATTTTGTAACTCCTGAAATTCAATGACACATACAACATCACCTTCATTGACATAGGTTCCATCTTCGACTAAGAAGGTGACAATTCCATCGACATGTCTTGGGCAGGTTAGGGTGGTGGATTGGACTGGTTCCACATATCCTTCTATCTCAAGAATATTCTCAAAATTTTTGTTTGAAACAATATATGTTGAGATATCTTTATTTTCTTGGGAACAAGAAAACAAGAAATACGAGGGTAGTATGAGGAGTAATATATTTTTATACTTTAACACGCACCTGAATGATATATAGTGAACAAAAAAGTTTATTAAAATCCAAAATCGGTAACTTCTACATCTTTTACTTTTTCATATTCAGGTTTCTTTACTTTTTTATGCTCGGTATTTGCAACCACATAAATGGCTCTTTGAGGACGTACCGGACAGATGTATTCGCATCCTCCACATCCTACACATATATCCGGTTCTATGTGGGGAATTCGTAAATCACCTTTATATGATACCATTTTAACCGCTTGTGTGGGACAATGTTCTGAACATGCGCCACAGTCTTTTTCTTCTGTTTTTACAACACATAAATCTTCCTCGAAATGTACAATTCCCAATTGGGTTGTCTTTTTTTCATCCGGAGACAAAGGGTGTAAAGCATGATTGGGGCATACATCTGTACAGACTGTACATTCATAGTTGCAGAATAATTTCTCGTAACTAAGATGTGGCTTCAGAAAATAGTCAAAGCCATATTCCATACCTGTCGGTTTAATGATTTTTGACGGACATTTGACTACACAAAGATGACAAGCTGTACATTTTTCGGCAAATACTTCTTGACTGATTCCTCCCGGAGGTACAATCGGGTTGGGTTGACGATTATATTTATTCTTTCCTCCTGTACATGATTGCAGGAGAGGAATGCTTGCAATGATTCCGGCTCCGGTAGCTATAAAGGATCTTTTACTGTCTCTGATGTCTTTCTTTTCAACAGTTTTTGTAGCCGTTTTTTCCCGGGAAGAGAATAAAGATGGTTGATATGTCAAAGCTCCCTTTGTACAGGAAGGGATGCAATTAAAACAGTTGACACACCGGGAAGTGTCAACAAAATGTTCTTTACTATTGATACACTCACTTTTGCAGGAGCGCTCACACAGACCACATTGATTACATTTTTCCTGATTAAATGTAATTCTGAATAGAGAATATCTGGAAAATAAACTTAGTAATCCTCCCACAGGGCATAGGGTATTGCAGAATAGTCGTCCGCGAAAGATAGAAAGAACAGCAAATAAGGCCAGGATCAAAAAAGCAGCAATGATGGATATCAGAGTGATATTGTGTATGGAAATATAGAACAAAGAGTAATTATCCATTTTTAACAAAATTAAAGCCAGGAGGTTATTGATTCCTATCACTATTGGTTGAAAAATATTTGCTGATATTCTACCGAAATTGCTGTAAGGATCAAGAAATGTTACTAATTGATTACTCCCTACAAGAAAGATAAGAATCGTTACAAGAAGAATCCCATAGCGTAAAATATTTGCCGGTTTATGAAATGAAAAAAAGCTCTTTTTACTGCCTCTTTTTTTCTTTTTTTTCGACTTGCCGGATAATCGGATAAAGATGTCTTGCAAAACACCTGCCGGACATAAAGCGGAACAATAAATTCTTCCGAAGAGCCAGGTAAATGCCAAAATAATGACAACAGCCAAAAGCATTCCGGATATAATTGCCGGAATTAATTGTATATGTAAAATGGTTTGAAGTTTCTCTGGAAATTTTCCGGAAAAATCAATAAAATAGCATAAGATGGGAATGAACAATAAGATAGCAAAAAGTATTCTTGCTATTTTCAATGTTTTATTTTTCATCAGAGAATATTGGAGTTAGACTTTTATCCTTTTAATGTTCAGTTGATCCAGTTTAGTTGTTCCTAAATTCAATTTTTCTCCTTTGCCAATATGTCCCACACTTTCGAGATTCATTTTTTCAACCTGATTGAAAAACTGCACAGCAGCAGTATCTGCGGCAATGATATTTGGAGAAACAATCAATGTTTTCAGCAATGATATATCATTTACACTTTTTCCTTGCGGACCGTTTTGGCGCATTACGCGATAGGCATCCACAATATTTAATACGGGCTTTTTGTTCCAGGTACATATATCGGCAATACATTGCTGGAGATCATTTGCATGGAAAAAACGCCGGTCCCAGACGATACCCATATAATTTTTCATAGAGATACTCATTTTTGCTCCCCCATGATTTTTCAGCACAGGCACATTGATCCACACATCTGCTTCCTGCAGGGCTTCGTGTATTTTTGCTTCTTTCAGGGTAACTCCTTGTGGAAGTTTGACTGATTTATAATATCTTTCTTCATTTCCCGGGGCCATTATTCCGCCCGCTGCTTTTACAGCTTCGGAGATACCGCTGTTGCTATAACATTTTTGCCAGTTATCACATGTATTGTCAAATAC